>CAYPTG010000173.1:0-5399 GCA_964413455.1 uncultured Mycobacterium sp.
GTGTGCACCGGGCGGATGGCGTGGGCCAGCCCGTCCTGGGCGGCCACCGCCATCCGGCGACAGCCTGCCGGGCTCAGCGCGGCGTCGGTGGCAACCACCGCGATGGTGGTGTTCAGTGGGCTGGCTTCCCGGTGCCGGGCGGCGTAGCCGGCGAGCTGGGTCGCCGGCGGGGGCGTCAGCCCGAACGCCGCGGTCAGATCGGCCATCCAGGGCAGCCCGGTCGCGGGGTCGAAAACGTCGCCGACGGCGTTGACCACCACGATGGCGCCGACGGTGACCCCGGACTCCAGCTTCAGCGAGGCGGTGCCCAGCCCGCCCTTGAGCACCCCGGCCCGCGCCCCGACACCGGCGCCGACGCTACCGATGGCCACCTCGGTACTCGCAGATTGCGCTGCGGTGTAACCGAATTCCGCGGTCGGCCGGTTGGCCCAGGCGCCGACCGGCAGGTCGAAGATCACCGCGGCGGGCACGATCGGCACCGTCCCGCCGAGCATCTGCACCCCGCGACCGCGTTCTTCCAGCCAGCTCATCACCCCGTCAGCGGCGGCCAGCCCGAAGGCGCTGCCACCGGAGAGCACCACGGCATCGACATGGCGCACCGAGTTGGACGGGTCGAGCAGTTCGGTCTCCCGGCTGCCGGGCGCCCCGCCGCGCACGTCGACCGCGCCGACGGTGCCCTCCGGTGCCACCACAACCGTTGTGCCGCAGGCCCATCCGCGACCTGGTTCCTCGGGCGTGCTGACGGTGGCGTCCGGGTCGCAGCGGTGATGGTGCCCAACCAGGATGCCCGGCACGTCGGTGATCGACCCGAAGTCAACGCTCATCGAATCGGCTTGCCCATCAGCCCGAGCACCAGGTACTCCTGCAGCACCGTCAGCCACTGGTACACCGCCAGGTGGGCGGCCATCGGATGCCCGGACGGCAGCCGGTCGGGCACCTCCGGGCCGACACCGAGGATGGTGCCCAGCGCCAGTCGGATGTCGTTGACCGCGGCGATCCAGGCTTCGGCCTGCTCCTCGGTCAGCTCGACGTGACCGCCGCCGGCCGGCAGGGTGTCGATAAGCCGTTGCGCGGCAGTGATTTTCGCGTCGATGATCTGCGGCTCGTGCAGGCTGCGCAGCGCGCCGCTAGTGCCGGGGCCTCCACCGCCGGCGCCGTCCTCGTCGCCGGGTTCGTCTTTGACGAAGTCGGGCAGCAGTCGGCGGGTGGTGGAGTCCTGCGGCGGCTCCGGATTGCCGGTGCGGATTCCGGTGAGCTGTTCCAGCGGGTCCGACGGCGCCCCGGACTGCCGGTCGTCGAGCATCTCCTGCACCGAGGTCGCCATGTTGGTCAGCAACGTCACCTCGTGGGCGTCCAGCACCGAAACGAACCGGGGACCGTCAGCGGCCTGCACCCGCCTCCATTTGCGCACCTGATATTCCCGACGTGTTCCCGACCGGCCGTCTCAGCGGTCCTGCGCCATGGTGGCCCACAGGCCGGCGGCGTGCAGTTTCTGCACATCCACTTCCATGGCTTCTCGGCTGCCGGCGGAGACCACCGCCTTGCCCTCGTTGTGCACCTGCATCATCAGTTTGGTGGCGTGCGGCTCGCTGTAGCCGAAGAGCTTCTGGAAGACATAGGTCACGTAGTTCATCAAGTTCACCGGGTCGTCCCACACGATCGTCACCCAGGGTGCGTCGACCGCCTCGACGATCTCGATCTCCCGGACGCCACTGGTCCCCGGCCGGGTCGGTGCTTGGGAGGCGCCCATTGGACAAGGATAGCGAGCGCCGGCAAAACCCGGAACGGGTTACGGTGGGGCCTGTGACGGGTGTTGTCTCACCGGTGCTGCTGACCGACAAGTACGAGCTGACCATGCTGTCGGCGGCATTGCGCGACGGCACCGCGGACCGGCGGACCACCTTCGAGGTGTTCGCCCGGCGGCTGCCCGACGGCCGCCGCTACGGCGTGCTAGCCGGTACCGGCCGGTTGCTGGAAACGTTGGGCGACTTCGTTTTCGACGACGCCGCGCTGGCGATGGTGGCCGGCTTCCTGGACCCGGCCACGGTGGATTTCCTGAGCGGCTTCGCCTTCCGCGGCGACATCGACGGCTATCCCGAGGGTGAGCTGTACTTCCCGGATTCGCCGGTGCTGTCGGTCACCGGCAGCTTCGCCGAATGCGTGCTGCTGGAAACCCTGGCGCTCTCGATCCTCAACCATGACACCGCGGTGGCCTCGGCGGCGGCCCGGATGGTCAGCGCCGCCGACGGCCGTCCGCTGATCGAGATGGGCTCGCGGCGCACCCACGAGCAGGCCGCGGTGGCCTCGGCGCGGGCGGCCTATATCGCCGGCTTCGCCGGCACCTCCAACCTGGCCGCCCATCACCGCTACGGCATCCCGGCGCTGGGCACCGCCGCGCACGCCTTCACCATGCTGCACACCCAGGCCGACTCCGGCACCGACGAGTGGGAGCAGGCGGCGTTTCGGGCGCAGGTCGAGGCCCTGGGGGTGTCCACCACGCTGCTGGTGGACACCTATGACGTACGCCGCGGGGTGGCCAACGCGATCGCCGCGGCCGGCCCGGCGCTGGGCGCGGTGCGCATCGACTCCGGCGATCTGGGGGTGCTGGCCCGACATACCCGCGAACAGCTCGACGCGCTGGGCGCCACCGACACCCGGATCGTGGTGTCCGGCGATCTGGACGAGTACGCCATCGCGGCGCTGCGCGCCGAGCCGGTGGACAGCTACGGGGTGGGCACCTCGGTGGTCACCGGCTCGGGTGCGCCGACCGCGAGCATGGTCTACAAGCTGGTCGAGGTGGACGGTGTGCCGGTGCAGAAACGCAGCCAGCACAAGGCATCCCAGGGCGGACGCAAGGCGGCGATGCGGCTGTCCAAGCCGTCCGGGACGGTGATCGAGGAGCTGGTGCACCCGGCCGGGGAGCGCCCGGAGGTGGGCGAGTCGGCCCGGGTGCTGACGGTGCCGCTGGTGCGTGACGGGCAGCTGCTGGCCGCCCCGGATCTGGCCGAGGCCCGGCAGCGGGTCGCCGACGGACTGGGCAGCCTGCCGTGGGAGGGCCTCTCGCTGTCTCGCGGTGAGCCGGCCATCCCCACCTGGCGAGTGCCGCCGCGGGCCGGCACCGACGGGTGAGCGAGCTGGTGAGCGTCCGGCATGTGAGCGCCGGCTGATGAGTACCGCGGATGTGCCGGCGCCCGCCGAGCTGCTGACCCACGCGGTGACCGCCCTGGGCGGCGCGCAACGCCCGGGCCAGGTGCAGATGACCGAGGCGGTGGCCCAGGCGTTCGCCACCGGTGAGCATCTGGCGGTGCAGGCCGGCACCGGCACCGGCAAATCGCTGGCCTACCTGGTACCGGCGATCGCCCGGGCGGTGACCGACGGCACCCCGGTGGTGGTGTCCACCGCGACCATCGCGTTGCAGCGCCAGCTGGTGGACCGGGATCTGCCCCGACTGGTGGACGCACTGGCCGGGGTGCTGCCCCGTCGACCCACCTTCGCGCTACTCAAAGGGCGGCGAAACTATCTGTGCCTCAACAAGATTCACAGCGGCGCCAGCGATGACGACGCCGCCCCGGGGCAGGACGAATTGTTCGCACCGGCGGCGGTCAGCGCACTGGGCCGCGACGTGGCCCGGCTGACCCAGTGGGCATCGGACACCGAGACCGGTGACCGCGACGAACTGCGCCCCGGCGTGCCGGAGCGGTCCTGGTCACAGGTCAGCGTCTCGGCGCGGGAATGCCTGGGCCCGGCGCGCTGCCCGCACGCGGTGGACTGCTTCTCCGAGAAGGCCCG
This sequence comes from uncultured Mycobacterium sp., assembly GCA_964413455.1. GTDB lineage: Bacteria > Actinomycetota > Actinomycetes > Mycobacteriales > Mycobacteriaceae > Mycobacterium. The sequence continues at coordinate 3,790 of CAYPTG010000173.1, forward strand.
CGCCAAAGCCGCCGAAGCCGACGTCGTGGTGACCAACCACGCGCTGCTGGCCATCGACGCGATCGCCGAAGCGGCGGTGCTGCCGGAGCACGATTTCCTGGTGGTCGACGAGGCGCACGAACTGGTCGACCGGGTGACTTCGGTGGCCGGCGGGGAGCTCTCCCCCGGCCCGCTGGGCACCGCGGTGCGCCGGGCGGCACGGCTGATCGGCCCGGAGCTGGCCGACCGGCTGGAGGCGGCGGTGGCGACGTTCTCCTCGGCGATCCATGACGGCACACCCGGGCGCCTCGACGTGTTGGACGACGAACTGGCCACCTATCTGACCGCGCTGCGCGACGCGGCGGCCGGGGCGAGGGCCGCCGTCGACCCGTCCCCGGGCGACCCGCAGGCGGCAGCGGCCCGCGCGGAGGCCATCGCCGCGCTCAGTGAGATCTCCGATACCGCGGCCCGGGTGCTGGATTCGTTCGGCCCGGCGATCCCGGACCGCACCGATGTGGTGTGGCTGGACCACGAGGAGCAGCGCAGCGGTGCTGGCCGCGCCGCCGGCGCGGGGGCAACCGCGACCATCACTCCCGTCCTGCGGGTGGCCCCGCTGACCGTGGCGCCGCTGCTGGCCGAGCGGGTGTTCGGCACCGCCACCACCGTGCTGACCTCGGCGACGCTGACGGTCGGCGGCTCGTTCGACGCGATGGCCCAGGCCTGGGGGCTGACCGACGGCCCGGCCTGGCGGGGCCTGGACGTCGGCTCGCCGTTCGACCACGCCAAATCCGCGATCCTCTACGTCGCCGCGCATCTGCCGGCCCCGGGCCGCGACGGCGCCGGATCGGCCGCCCAGCTCGACGAGATCGCCGCGCTGATCGAGGCCTGCGGCGGGCGCACGCTGGGACTGTTCTCCTCGATGCGGGCGGCCCGCGCCGCGGCCGATGCGATGCGGGAACGACTGGACACCCCGATCCTGTGCCAGGGCGACGACGGCACCGCCGCGCTGGTCGAGCAGTTCGCCGCCGACCCGACGACGTCGCTGTTCGGCACTCTGTCGCTGTGGCAGGGCGTCGACGTCCCCGGGCCGTCCTGCTCGCTGGTCATCATCGACCGCATCCCGTTTCCCCGCCCGGACGACCCGCTGCTGACCGCCCGTCAGCGGGTGGTGGCCGCCCGCGGTGGCAACGGGTTCATGGCGGTGGCGGCCAGCCATGCCGCACTGCTGCTGGCCCAGGGCGCCGGGCGGCTGCTGCGCCGGGCCGATGACCGCGGCGTCGTTGCGGTGCTGGACTCCCGGATGGCCACCGCCGGCTACGGCGGCTACCTGCGGGCGTCGCTGCCGCCGTTTTGGCCCACCACCGACCCCACCGTGGTGCGTGACGCGCTGCGCCGGCTGCGCGGACCCGACGACTGATCCCCATTGCCCCGCTGCCCAACCCCGCTGCCCAACTCGACACTCCGCTGCGCAACTCGACGCCCAACTCGACAAAATGTCGCAATCCACTCGCACAACCACGCCCATTTGTCGGTTTGGGCGGGCGCCGCTTGATCGTCGCGCGGCGAACTATTGTGAGTCACATGCCCACCCTGCTTCGTCTGCTCGTCGTCGTCGGCGCCGCGCTGCTGCT
>CAYPTG010000174.1:0-5382 GCA_964413455.1 uncultured Mycobacterium sp.
TGATCTTGGCGTCGCGCATCATCCGCTCCACCGGGAAGTCCACTGTGTAGCCGGCGCCACCGAAGAGCTGCACGGCGTCGGTGGTGACCTCCATCGCGACGTCGGAGGCGAAGCATTTCGCCGCCGCGGAGATGAAGCCCAGCGCCGGCTCGCCGCGCTCGGCGCGCGCGGCCGCCGTGTACACCATCAGCCGCGCGGCCTCCACCTTCATCGCCATGTCGGCGAGCATGAACTGCACACCCTGGTTGTCGGCGATCGGCCGGCCGAACTGCTTGCGGTCCTTGGTGTAGGCGATCGCGGCCTCCAGCGCACCCTGGGCGATGCCGACGGCCTGAGCGCCGATGGTGGGCCGGGTGTGGTCCAGGGTGGCCAGCGCGGTCTTGAAGCCGGTGCCCGGCTCGCCGATGATCCGGTCGCCGGGAACTCGGCAGTTCTCGAAGTACAGCTCGGTGGTCGGTGAGCCCTTGATGCCGAGCTTGCGTTCCTTGGGTCCGACGGTGAAGCCCTCGTCGTCTTCATGGACCATGAACGCCGAAATGCCGTTGGCGCCCTTGTCCGGGTCGGTGACCGCCATCACGGTGTACCAGGTGGACTTGCCGCCGTTGGTGATCCAGCACTTGGCGCCGTTGAGAATCCAGTCGTCGCCGTCGGCTTTGGCGCGGGTGCGCATCGCGGCGGCGTCGCTGCCGGCTTCCCGCTCGGACAGCGCGTAGGAGGCCATCTTGCCCCCGGCGATCTCCGGCAGCACCTTCTTCTTCAGCTCGTCGGAGCCGCGCAGGATCAGGCCCATGGTGCCCAGCTTGTTGACCGCCGGGATCAGCGACGCCGACGCGTCGACCCGGGCGACCTCCTCGATGACGATGCAGGCGGCCACCGAGTCCGCCCCCTGACCGCCGTACTCCTCGGGCACATGCACCGCGTTGAAACCGGAGGCGTTCAGCGCGTCGAGCGCCTCCTGCGGGAAGCGCGCCTCCTCGTCGACAGCCGCGGCGTGCGGCGCGATCTCCTTGTCGCACAGCGCCCGGATCGCGGCCCGAAGTTCGTCGTGCTCCTCGGGCAACCGGTACACATCGAACGCGGAATCACCGGCCCAACCAGCCATCACAGCCTCCTAAAGCTATTCGCGCGGCTAACGGTACCCGCTGATTTACTCACCGAGTAACCGCTCCCGAAGCGCCCGGTCCTTGGCCAGCACCTGGGTCTCCAGGTCGGCCTGGAAGCGTTCCATCCGGGCGCGCAGCGGCGGGTCGGCGGCACCGAGCATCCGCACCGCCAGCAGCCCGGCGTTGCGGGCCCCGCCGATCGACACGCATGCCACCGGCACACCGGCCGGCATCTGCACGATCGACAGCAGCGAGTCCATTCCGTCCAGGGTGGCCAGCGGCACCGGCACCCCGATCACCGGCAGCGGGGTGGCCGAGGCGACCATCCCGGGCAGGTGCGCCGCACCGCCGGCGCCGGCGATGATCACCTCGATGCCGCGGCCCGCCGCATCCTGGGCGTAGTCGAGCATGCGTGCCGGTGTGCGGTGCGCCGAGACCACCCCCACCTCGAAGGGGACGTCGAACTCGGCCATCGCTTCGGCGGCGGCGACCATCACCGGCCAGTCGCTGTCGCTGCCCATGATGAGGCCCACCCGCGGCCGCCGAGTCTCAGTCATCGTCGCTCCTATTCATGGGCGCCACTGGCTCATATGCGCCGCTCCTCCTCATCGCTGACGCTCTGCATCGTCGCCGGCGCGCCACTGCGCGTGCGACAACCAGTGTGCCGCCCGCTCGGCGCGCTCCCGCACCGCCCCGGCGTCCTCGCCGAGGACGTTGACGTGGCCGATCTTGCGGCCCGGACGTTCGTCCTTGCCGTAGAGGTGCACATGCGCGTCGGGGATGCGGCCGAACAGGTGATGCAGCCGTTCGTCCATCGTCATCGCCGGGGGTTGCGCGGCGCCGAGCACGTTGGCCATCACCGTCACCGGGGCCAGCGGCCGGGTGTCGCCCAGCGGGTAGTCCAGCACCGCTCGCAGGTGCTGCTCGAACTGACTGGTGACCGACCCGTTCATGGTCCAGTGGCCGGAGTTGTGCGGGCGCATCGCCAGTTCGTTGACCAGCAAGCCACCGTCGGCGGTCTCGAACAGTTCGACGGCCAGCACGCCCACCACACCCAGCTGTTCGGCGATCCGCAACCCCAGTTGTTCGGCTTCGGTGGCCAGCTCATCGGCCAGACCCGGCGCCGGCGCTATCGCCGTCACGCAAATCCCTTGCCGCTGAACAGTTTGTGTCACCGGCCAGGCCGCACCCTGCCCGAACGGCGAGTAGGCCACCAGCGCGGCCAGCTCGCGGCGCATCGACACCCGCTCCTCCAGCAGCACCTCCACACCGTCGGCCAGATACCGGCTCACCGCGTCGCGGGCGGCGGCCAGGTCGTCGGCCAGCACCACCCCGCGGCCGTCATACCCGCCGCGCACGGTCTTCACCACCACCGGACCGTCCACCCGGGCCGCGAAGGCGTCGACGGCCTCGACACTGGCCACCGCGGCGAACCGCGGCACCGGGGCCCCCAGCTCGGCCAGCCGCCGGCGCATCGCCAGCTTGTCCTGGGCGTACACCAGGGCCTGCGGCGGCGGGTGGACGGTGACCCCCTCACCGACCAGGGTGTGCAGCAGCTCGGTGGGCACATGCTCGTGGTCGAAGGTCAGCGCGGTGGCGCCGGCGGCGACCCGGCGCAGCGCATCGAGGTCGGCGTGGGCACCGATCACCACATCCGGGCTCACCTGCGCCGCGGGATCCTCAGCGCTGACCGCCAGCACCCGCAGGCTCTGGCCCAGCGCGATCGCCGACTGGTGGGTCATCCGAGCCAGTTGCCCGCCACCCACCATCGCCACCACTGGATTGTTCGGCACGGAAATATGGTGGCATGGCGCCGTCGGCCGGCCTTGACCGCTGCGGTGACCGGGACCACTGGAATTCAGTACCACGGCGCAACGGCGCCGATTTCCGTAGAATTTGCTCTCGTGTCCTTCGCTGATGCCACCATCGCCCGGCTACCCGGCCCGGTCCGACCATTTGCCATGCGGCATCACGAGCTGATCAAGTTCGCGATCGTCGGCGCCACCACGTTCGTCATCGACTCGGCGATCTTCTACACCCTGAAGCTGACGATCCTGGAGCCCAAACCGGTCACCGCGAAGGTGATCTCCGGCATCGTCGCGGTGATCGCCTCCTACATCCTCAACCGGGAGTGGAGCTTCCGCGACCGCGGCGGCCGGGAGCGCCACCACGAGGCGCTGCTGTTCTTCGCAGTGAGCGGCGTCGGCGTGATGCTGAGCATGGCTCCGCTGTGGTTCTCCAGCTATGTGCTGGGCCTGCGGGTGCCCAACGTCACGCTGGCAACCGAGAACATCGCCGACTTCATCTCGGCCTACCTGATCGGCAACCTGCTGCAGATGGCATTCCGGTTCTGGGCCTTCCGACGCTGGGTGTTCCCCGACGCGGTGGGCCGCGAACCGGACAAGGCGCTGGAATCGCTGACCGCCGGCGGGATTGCCGAAGCGCTCGAAGACGAGATCGAGGCCCGGGAGACCCGGCGCGCGGTGGTCACCCCGCTGCGCCGACCTCGCACTCCACCCGCCGCTTAGCGCGGCGCCGCCGCTTGATCGTCGTACGGCTCCAACATGGCCGCACTCCTCAACGCGGCTCCGCCGCTTGATCGTCGTACGGCTCCAACATGGCCGCACTCCTCAACGCGGCTCCGCCGCTTGATCGTCGTACGGCGCAAACACCTCGTGGTACAGCAGTGAGTGCACCTGCTCCACGTTCGGCACATCGTCGAACTCCAGCGGGTCTTGGGCCGCCGACTCGATAATCAAGGTGCCGGTGCGGAACATTCGGTCCACCAGGCCGCGCCGGAACTCAACACTGTTGAGCCGGGCCAGTGGGATGTCCAGGCCGGTTCTGGTCAGCACCCCCTGGCGGTACATCACCCGCCGGTCGGTGATGACGAAGTGGGTGCACAGCCAGGTGGCGAACGGCCGCAGCGCCCACAGCAGCGCCAGCAGCAGCCAGATCGCGCCGATCACCAGGGAGACGATCTGCCTGGTCCGGGGATCCCAGCCGGTGCGGCTGACCATCGCGGCGCCGAGCGAGGCCAGCGCGGTGACGACCAGCAGCGCCAGCACCGGCCGGATCAGCCGTTTCCAGTGCGGGTGGCGGTGCAGCACCACCCGTTCGTCCTGTGCCAGCACGCTGTGCGGATAGCCCATCGGTCGTTCTCCTCGTCGCCGGCGCCGGTTTGTGCAGCGGCTACCATCGTCACCCATGACGAGCGTGACCGAACCGGACATCCACACGACGGCCGGCAAGCTGGCCGATCTGCGCAAGCGCGCCGAGGAGACACTGCATCCGGTCGGCGAAGCCGCGGTCGAGAAAACCCACGCCAAAGGCAAGTTGACCGCCCGAGAACGCATCCTGGCGCTGCTCGACGACGACTCCTTCGTCGAACTCGACGCACTGGCCAAGCACCGGGCCACCAACTTCGGCTTGGAGAAGAACCGACCGGTCGGTGACGGAGTGGTCACCGGCTACGGCACCATCGACGGCCGCGAGGTGTGCATCTTCAGCCAGGACGCCACGGTTTTCGGCGGCAGCCTCGGCGAGGTGTACGGCGAGAAGATCGTCAAGGTGCAGGAACTGGCCGTCAAGACCGGCCGCCCGCTGATCGGCATCAACGATGGCGCCGGCGCCCGCATCCAGGAGGGTGTGGTGTCCCTGGGCCTCTATAGCCGGATCTTCCACAACAACATCAAGGCCTCCGGGGTGATCCCGCAGATCTCGCTGATCATGGGCGCCGCGGCCGGCGGGCACGTCTACTCCCCGGCGCTGACCGACTTCGTCATCATGGTCGACCAGACCAGCCAGATGTTCATCACCGGCCCCGACGTCATCAAGACCGTCACCGGCGAGGACGTCACCATGGAAGAACTCGGCGGCGCCCACACCCACATGGCCAAGTCGGGCACCGTGCACTACGTCGCCTCCGGCGAGCAGGACGCTCTGGACTACGTCCGCGACCTGCTGTCCTACCTCCCCCCGAACAATTACGCCGAGCCGCCGCGCTACCCGGCCCCGCACGCCGACGCCCCGATCGAGGAGAGCCTCACCGACGAGGACCTCGAGCTGGACACGCTGATCCCGGATTCGCCGAACCAGCCGTATGACATGCACGAGGTCATCACCCGCATCCTCGACGACGACGAGTTCCTCGAAGTACAAGCGGGTTACGCGGGCAACATCGTGGTCGGGTTCGGCCGCGTCGACGGCCGCCCGGTCGGCATCGTGGCCAACCATCCCACCCAGTTCGCCGGCTGCTTGGACATCACCGCCTCCGAGA
>CAYPTG010000175.1:0-2971 GCA_964413455.1 uncultured Mycobacterium sp.
CACCCGGGAGCTGGACACCGACCTGGTCGACGCCCAGGAGACCCGGCGCATCCTGGACCGGCTCTACGGCTACGAAGTCAGCCCGGTGCTCTGGAAGAAAGTGGCGCCCAAGCTGTCCGCCGGCCGGGTGCAGTCGGTGGCCACCCGCATCATCGTGCAGCGCGAACGCGAGCGGATGGCGTTCCGCAGTGCCGGCTACTGGGACGTGCTCGCCGAGCTGGACGCCAGCGTGTCGGACCCCGGCGCCACCCCGCCGCAGTTCACCGCCCGGCTGGTCTCGGTGGACGGCAAGCGGGTCGCTACCGGCCGCGACTTCGACTCGCTCGGCGTGGTGCGTAAACCGGCCGAGGTGCTGGTGCTCGACGAGGCCGCCGCCGGGGCGCTGGTCACCGGCCTGCAGGGCAGCTCGATGGAAGTGGCCTCGGTCGAGGAGAAGCCCTACACCCGGCGGCCCTACCCGCCGTTCATGACCTCGACGCTGCAGCAGGAGGCCGGCCGCAAGCTGCGGTTCAGCTCGGAGCGCACGATGAGTGTGGCCCAGCGGCTCTACGAGAACGGCTACATCACCTATATGCGTACCGACTCGACCACGCTGTCGGAGTCGGCCATCAACGCCGCGCGCACCCAGGCCGGCCAGCTCTACGGCGACGAGTTCGTGCACCCCTCGCCCCGGCAGTACACCCGCAAGGTGAAGAACGCCCAGGAAGCTCACGAGGCGATCCGGCCCGCCGGTGACACCTTCGCCACCCCGGGGGCGCTGCACGCCGAGCTGGACTCCGACGGCTTCCGGCTCTACGAGCTGATCTGGCAGCGCACCGTCGCCTCGCAGATGGCCGATGCCCGCGGCACCACGCTGAGCCTGCGGATCGCCGGCAACACCACCGACGGCCGGCAGACCGCCTTCACCGCCAGCGGGCGCACCATCACCTTCCCGGGATTCCTCAAGGCCTACGTGGAAACGGTCGACGAACTCGCCGGCGGTGAGGCCGACGACGCCGAACGCCGGCTGCCGCAGCTGCGTCAGGGCCAGCGGGTGGACGCCGGGCGGCTGACCGCCGACGGGCACACCACCAACCCGCCGGCCCGCTACACCGAAGCGTCGTTGATCAAGGCCCTCGAAGATCTCGGAATCGGCCGTCCCTCAACGTATTCCTCGATCATCAAGACCATTCAGGATCGCGGATACGTGCACAAGAAGGGCAGCGCCCTGGTGCCCTCCTGGGTGGCGTTCGCGGTGACCGGCCTGCTCGAACAGCACTTCAGCCGGCTGGTCGACTACGACTTCACCGCCGCGATGGAAGACGAACTCGACGAGATCGCCACCGGCCAGGAGCAGCGGACCAACTGGCTGAACAACTTCTATTTCGGTGGTGAGCACGGTGTTCCGCACTCGATCGCCCGGGCCGGCGGGCTCAAGAAGCTGGTCGGGGTGAACCTGGAGGGCATCGACGCCCGCGAGGTGAACTCGATCGTGCTGTTCGACGACGAGCAGGGCCGGCCGATCTACGTCCGGGTCGGCAAGAACGGTGCATACCTGGAGCGCATGGTCGTCGGCGACGACGGTGAACCCACCCCGCAGCGGGCCAACCTCAACGACGACATCACCCCCGATGAGCTGACCCTGGAACTGGCCGAAACCCTTTTCGCCACACCGCAAGAGGGACGGGTGCTCGGCATCGACCCGGCCACCGGTCACGAGATCCTGGCCCGCGACGGACGGTACGGGCCGTATGTGACCGAGGTGCTGCCCCCGCCACCCGACGACGACGCCGGCGGCGCCACGGCCAAGAGCAAGAAACCGATCGGGCCCAAGCCGCGCACCGGTTCGCTGCTGCGCTCGATGGATCTGCAGACCGTCACCCTGGAGGACGCGCTGAAGCTGCTGTCCCTGCCCCGGGTGGTCGGTGTGGACCCGCAGAACTCCGAAGAGATCACCGCGCAGAACGGGCGCTACGGCCCATATCTCAAGCGCGGCACCGACTCTCGCTCGCTGGCCACCGAAGACCAGATCTTCAGCATTACCCTGGACGAGGCGCTGAAGATCTACGCCGAGCCGAAACGCCGTGGCCGCACCGGTGCGGCGGCCCCGCCCCTGCGCGAGTTGGGTGCCGACCCGGCCACCGGCAAGCCGATGGTGATCAAGGACGGTCGGTTCGGTCCATACGTCACCGACGGGGAGACCAACGCCAGCCTGCGCAAGGGTGATGACGTGTTGAGCATCACCGACGAGCGGGCCGCCGAGCTGCTCGCCGACCGCCGCGCCCGCGGCCCGGTCAAACGCGCCGCGAAGAAGACCGCCCGCAAGGCGCCGGCGAAGAAGGCGCCCGCCAAGGCGGCCAAGAAAGCCGTCAAGAAGGGCTGAGTTACGGAGCGGACTCGGCGGTCCCGGGGACCGTCTCGTCATCCACCAGGCTGGCCGGCCGGGCCAACTGGGTGGGCGCGGCCCGTCCCCGCAGGTCCACGATCTCGCCGACCCGCCAGCACAGTGCCTCGGCATCAGACGCCCCGCTGACCGCGATCGCCGAGGCCAGCACGTGGCCGTCCTCCAGCTTGGCCAGCTCGGTCAGCCGGGCGGCCTCGTTGACCGGGTCGCCGATCACGGTGTACTCGAACCTGGCCTGGGCGCCGATATGCCCGGCGATGGCCCGCCCGGCGGATACCCCGATCCCGAACTCGGTCTCCTCCAGCACCGAGGCCAGTTCGTCGTGCAGTTCCCGGGCACAGGCCAGCGCCGCGCCGGAGGCGTCCGGGTGCTCGATCGGTGCGCCGAAGATGCACAGCGCCGCGTCGCCCTGGAACTTGTTGACGAACCCGCCGTGTTTGAGGACGGTGTCGACCACCACCCGGAAGAACTCGTTGAGCAATGCGACGACCTCGGCCGGCGGCCGGGTGGCGGCCAGCTGGGTGGACCCGATCAGGTCGATGAACAGCACCGCGACGTCGCGTTCCTGGCCGCCGAGTTCGGTGCCGC
>CAYPTG010000175.1:2981-5370 GCA_964413455.1 uncultured Mycobacterium sp.
CGTTCCAGGGCCCGGCGGGCGACGTCCTCGCCGACGTAGCGGCCGAACAGATCGCGCATCCGCTGGCGCTCGCTGAGTTCGCGGACCATGTCGTTGAAGCCGGACTGCAGCAGCCCCAGCTCGGTGGCGTCATAGATCTGCATGTGCGCGTTGTAGTTTCCGCGCTGCACCTCCCCGAGCGCCCAGCGCAGCTGACGCAGCGGATCGGAAATCGACATCGCCGCCAGCACGTTGCCGGCCAGCCCGATCAGCAGCGCGGCAATCGCCATCAGCAGGATCGGGGCGAACAGGTCATCCGGTGGGGAATCCAGCAGCGCGAACTTGCTGGCGGTGATCGACAGGATGATCATCAGCAGCGGCACACCGGTGGACAGCACCCAGGTCAGCAGCAGCCGCAGCACCACGTCGGGCCGGCGGAAGTTCTCCGGAACCCCGGCGCGCAGCGCAGCCACCGCCACCGGGCGCAGCACTCGCTCGGATTGCAGATACCCGATGATCGCCGTCGCGGTCGCCCCACCCAGGGTGGCCATCGCCAGTTCGGCGGCGGCATGCCCGGCGACCGGCCAGCTGGCCCCGATGAACACCACCGCCCCGACCAGCCACAGGCACAGACTGATCAGCGACCGGTAGGTCGGCATCCGCAGCGCCCGCAGCCGGGCCTGCTCGGTGACCGCCGGATCGTCGTCGGTGAGCAGCATGTCGCGTCGTTGCCAGCGAAACACCGGGATCAGCAGCGCGAAGCTGATCGCCGCGCCGACGATCGATGCGATGACCACATAGGAGAGGAACAGCACCAGGTTCGCGGTCGGCAGGTCCTGAAGTTTGATCCGGTCGTCGGGAGGCAGGCCGAACCGCAGAAATCCCAGCACCAGCAGTGCGCCGATGATGTCGGCTTGCAGGATCCCCAGCGAGAACACCGGCCACGGTGTGCGCGCCACCCAGCGGACGAATTCACGTATCCGTCCACGCGTGACCGGCGTGCTATCCACGGCCCAACCGTAGCGTTCGGTGTGTGACGACCGGCATGCGCGCGTGGCGGACCCGGCTAGGCTTGCCAAGCGATGTCAGGGGTATTCACGCGGCTGGTCGGCCAACACGCGGTGGAGGCCGAGTTGGTGGCCGCCGCTCGGGCGGCCCGGGGTGATTCTGCTCACGGTGATGCAGAAACCGGGTCGATGACGCATGCCTGGTTGATCACCGGTCCCCCCGGCTCTGGCCGGTCGGTGGCCGCGCTGTGCTTCGCCGCCGCCCTGGAATGCACCGGCGACGGCGTTCCGGGCTGCGGTCAGTGCCGGGCCTGCACCACCACCATGGCCGGCACTCACCCCGATGTGCGCCGGATCGTCCCGGAGGGCCTGTCCATCGGGGTGGATGAGATGCGCGGCATCGTCGCCGCCGCGTCCCGTCGCCCCGTCACCGGCCGCTGGCAGATCGTCGTCGTCGAAGACGCCGATCGGCTCACCGAAGGGGCGGGCAACGCGCTGCTCAAGGTCGTCGAGGAACCGCCGCCGGCCACCGTGTTCTTGCTGTGCGCCCCGTCGGTGGACCCCGAGGACATCGCCATCACGCTGCGTTCCCGGTGCCGGCATGTGGCGCTGGTGACCCCCACACCCGAGGCGATTGCCCAGGTGCTGGTGGACCAAGACGGGCTGTCGCCGCAGCAGGCCAACTGGGCGGCCGCGGTCAGCGGCGGGCACGTCGGCCGGGCCCGCAGGCTGGCCGATGACCCCGACGCCAGGGACCGGCGCGCGCGCGCGCTGAGTCTGGCCCGCGACGCTGCCACCCCGGCGCGGGCCTACGCGGCGGCCGAGGAATTAGTGGCCGCGGCCGAGGCCGAGGCGCGGGCCCTGACCGGGGACCGCGACGAGACTGAGACCGAGGAACTGCGTATCGCGCTGGGCGCCGGCGGAACCGGCAAGGGGACCGCCGGTGCGCTGCGCGGTGCGGCCGGTGCACTCAAAGACCTTGAGCGACGGCAGAAGTCGCGCGCGACCCGCGCGTCGCGCGACGCTATGGACCGTGCGCTGATCGACCTGGCCACCTATTTCCGGGACGCGCTGATGGTCGCCGGCGGGGCGGCCGGGGTGACCGCCAGCCATCCCGATATGGCCGAGCGGGTGGCCGCCCTGGCCGCGCACGCTTCCCCGGAACGGCTGCTGCGCTGTATCGAAGCGGTGCTGGTCTGCCGGGAAGCCTTGGCCACCAACGTCAAGCCCAAGTTCGCCGTCGACGCCATGGTCGCCACCGTGGGGCAGGCGCTGCGTTCCGGGGAGTAGACTTCCCGTTCGGCCTAGGCGAGATGCTCTTCGCGCAAGCGTTCATCGCCGAGGCCACGCCGCCTTAGCTCAGTCGGCAGAGCGATTCACTCGTAATGAATAGGTCGGGGGTT
>CAYPTG010000176.1:0-5361 GCA_964413455.1 uncultured Mycobacterium sp.
CGGCCTGGTCATCGACGCCACCGCCGGCGGTGTGCCGCGCCTGGCCGGTAAGGATCCGGGCGACGAGTTCGGCGGGCGTGGCTTCGTCGACGTCGACGATGCCGGCCCATAGCTCCGGATGTTCCAGCCGGATGGTGCGGCCCATCCCCCACAGCACGGCGTGCACCGGGTCGGCCCGGTCGCCGTCCTCGACCGGCTGGGCGTTGCGGGTGAGGAGGAAAAGCTTTGGCGCCGAACTGATTCCGGCCAGCTCGCACAGCAGCCGGCGGGTCGTGTGGAACAGTCGGTGGCCCGCGGCGGGGTCCAGCCGGCCGGTCTGGGCCGGCGGTGCGTAAACGACGTAGTCGACGTCGGCCAGCGCCTCACGCAGGGAACCTTCAGCGCTGTCGGGCGCCAGCGCCCGCGAGCCGGTGCCGAGCAGCCCGGCCAACTCAGCACCCAGGTCGGACTCGGTCAGCACCAGCCACCGCGGCGCACCGGCGGCGTCGGCCCCCGAAAGTTCCCCTGTCAGCTCGTTCACCGGCCAGCTCAGCGTGTGGAACCAGCCGCCCTGCCCGCCGGTCTCCTGACCCGCCGACGCACCGGCAGCTCCGGGCGCCGCAAATCCGTTGTGCGCCACGGCAGTTGGCTCCGGGAAGACCGCCAGCCAGTGCCGGGTGTGCTGCCACGGCGTGGTGGGCAGCTGCGGGCGCGGCTCCGGCGGGTGCGGCAGCTCCGGCGGAGCCACCGTGTGGGTGGCGTTGAGGTTGGACCGGAAGGTCAGCGTGTCGTTGGTGTCACGCTGCAGGGTCCCGATGGTGTGGTGGTGCACGCCGGCCAGGGTCTCGTCGATAGCGTGGCTGAGCAGCGGGTGCGGGCTGACCTCCACGAACCGGACGTGCTCGGCGCCGGCGGCGGCCACCGCCTGGGTGAACCGCACCGGGTTGCGCAGGTTGTCCACCCAGTGGTCGGCGTCGAAGACGGCAATGCCGTCGGCGCGCCCGCCGGTGGTGACGAACACTGGGATGTCAGGTGGGCGCGGGGTCAGATCGGCCAGCGCGTCACGTAGATCGCCGAGCACCGGATCGATGATCGCGTGATGCGAGGCGACGTCCACCTCGACCCGGCGGGCCAGCCGATCCTGGGCGGCCACCACCGCGATCACCGCGTCGACCTGCTCGGGCGGCCCGGCGATGACCACCTGGCGCGGTGAGGCCTCGACGGCAACGGCGACCTCGGGGTATTCGGTGAGCAACTGCTGCGCGGCGGCGCTGTCGAGCTCCAGCACCGCCATCGCTCCCTGCCCGGACAGCCGGGCCATCAGCCGCGACCGGGTGGCGATCACCCGCAGCCCGTCGGCCGGGCTCAGCGCTCCGGCCACCACGGCGGCGGTCACCTCACCCATCGAGTGCCCGATCACCGCGTCCGGGTTGACGCCGTAGCTGCGCCACAGCGCGGTCAGCGCCAGTTGCGTACCGACCAGCACCGGCTGGATGCGGTCGATGCCGACCACCGGCTCACCGGATTCCAGCACCTCGCGCAGCGAAAACCCGACGTGTTCCCGAAACGCCGGTTCCAGCTCATCGACGGCGGCGGCGAAGGCCGGCTCCTCGGCCAGCAGCCGCCGGCCCATCCCGGCCCACTGCGAGCCCTGCCCGGAGTACAGGAACACCGTGCCGGTGCCGCACGGTCCGTCGTGCGGGCCGGTGACACCCGGTGCCGGGTAGCCGCCGGCCAACGCCCGCAATCCGGCCACCGCCTGGTCGCGGTCGGCGGCGGCGACGGTGCCGAAGTGGGTGTGCCGGGCCCGGTGATGGTTGAGGGTGTGCGCGATGTCGGACAGCGGGACCTCGGCGCCGGCATCGGTCATCCAGTCGGCCAGCCGCTGGGCGGTCGCCGCGATCCGGGCCGGGGTCCGGCCGGTCACCAGCAGGGTGCTCACCGGCGGCTCGGCTTCGGCGGACGGCGCGACGGCCGGCGCGACGCCGGCTTCAACCACGGTGTCCGGCGCCTGCTCGATCACGATGTGCGCGTTGGTGCCACTCACCCCGAACGAGGACACCGCGGCCCGGCGCGGACGGTTGACCGTCGGCCAGTCCATTGGCTCGGCGGCGATCACGAACTCCGCGGCGCCGGGGCCGGCGTGCGGGGTGAGCCGGGTGAAGTGCAGCTGCCGGGGAATGTGGCCGTGCCCGACGGCCAGCACCGTCTTGATGAAGCCGGTCACCCCGGCGGCGGCCTCCAGGTGGCCCAGGTTGGTCTTGACCGAGCCGAGCACCAGCGGCGCCGAGCCGTCCCGGTTGCCGTAGACGCTGCTCAGCGCGTCGAGCTCGATGGGGTCTCCCAGCGCGGTACCGGTGCCGTGCGCCTCGATGTAGTCGATTTCCGACGGCGCCAGCCGGGCGGACTGCAGCGCCTGACGCATCAGCGCCTGCTGGGCCGGCCCGTTGGGCACGGTCTGGCCGCTGCTGGCGCCGTCCTGGTTGACCGCCGAACCGCGGACCACCGCCAGCACCCGGTCGCCGTCGCGGACGGCGTCGGTGAGCCGCTTGAGCACCACCACCCCGCAGCCCTCGCTGCGGACGTAGCCGTTGGCGTCGGCGTCGAAGCTTTTGCAGGCACCGTCGACCGAGAGCATGCCGAAGCGCGAGCAGGCGATGCTGTTCTCCGGGCTCAGCAACAGGGTGACCCCGGCTGCCAGCGCGACGTCGCTCTCGGCGCGGCGCAGGCTCTCGCACGCCAAATGGATCGACACCAACGACGACGAGCAGGCGGTATCCAAAGCCACCGCCGGGCCGCGCGCCCCGAGGAAATAGGACAACCGCCCGGCGGCGAAGTTCGCGGCGTTGCCGAACGGGATATAGGCGTCAATCTGCTCGCGGCTCAGCTTGCCGGCCACCGAGTGGTAGTAGTCACCGGTGGTCAGGCCGATGAAGACGCCGGTCTGGGTGCCCCGGATGGACAGCGGGTCGATGCCGGCGTGTTCCAGGGCTTCCCAGGTGACCTCCATCAGCAGCCGCTGTTGCGGGTCGATGGCCGCCGCTTCCCGCGGGGCGATGGCGAAGAACTCGGCGTCGAATTCGTCGGGCTGCCAGGAGGTCAGGAATCCGCCTTCGCGGGTGCAGATGGTGCCCGGCGTGGTGTGGTCTTCGGCGAAGTACTCGTCGGCGTCCCAGCGGTCGGCCGGCACCCGGATGACGCCGTTGCCGCCTTCACGCAGCAGCGTCCAGAACTCGTCGGGGTTGTTCACCCCGCCGGGCAGCCGGCAGCCGACGCCGACCACCGCGATCGGTTCGGTGCTGGCCTTTTCGGCGATCTGCAGGCGTGCGGTGAGATCGTCGATCTTGCGCAGCGCCTCGGTGATGATCGCGCGGCGGTCGGGCTGCGGGGCGGTCATGGGTTAACTCAGTCTTTCCGATAGTTTCTGCAGCAGTTCGTCGTCGTCGAGGTCGTCATAGGTGTCGTCGTGGCCGTCGGCGCTTTGGTCTTCGGCCGCTTCGGTGGTCTCGGGCAGCGTTTGGCACAGGTGGTCGGCGAGCGCGTCGATGGTCGGGTAGTCGAAGAGGACCGAGGCCGGCAGTTCCAGCCCGAGGGTTTCGCCGAGCGAGCGGCGCAGCGCGACGGTCATCAGCGAGTTCATCCCGGACTGGAAGAACCCCAGCGAGCGGTCCAGCAGCTGCGGGGATCCCAGGCCCATCACGTCGGCCACGCTTTCACACACCTGGTCGGTGAGCATCTGGCGCCGCTTCCCGGGTTCGCAGTTGCCCAGTGCGATGCGGAATGATGTTGCTGCCGTAGGTATTTCGGCGGCAGCGTCGGTGCCGGTCAGCATCTCATCGACGATGCGCAGCGCCGCCCGGGTCCGGTAGGCGGCGGCCAGCCGGTTCCAGTCGGCGGCCACCACGGTGCTGCAGACCGGGGCGTCCGGCGCGGTGAGCACCGACAGCGCGGCGATCGCCACCTCGTCGGGCATGGGTTGCAGACCGGACTCCAGTGTCACCTGACGCTCGGCGTCGGATTGGTTGTCCGCCAACGATTTCCACAGACCCCAGTTGACGGCGGTGGCGGGTAGACCGGCTGCCCGGCGGGCATAGGCGAAGGTGTCCAGATAGGTGGTGGTGGCGGCATAGTGGGCCAACCAGCGCGACCCCAGCACCCCCGAGATGGACGAGAACAGCACGAATTGGCGCACCGGATGGCTCAGCGAGAGGGTGTGCAGCAGCGCCACCGCATCCAGCTTGGGCGCGAACATTGCGGCGACGTCGGCGTCGGTCATCTCCCGCAGCGTCGACGGCCCACCGCCGAAGGCGGCCAGATAGATGCCGCCCAGCGGGGGAAGGTCGTCGCCGAAGCGGTCGAACAACGCACCGAGCGCGGTCGCGTCGGCGGCATCGGCGGCCACACTGACCACCCGCACGCCGCGGGCCGCCAGCTCCTGGGTGAGCGCGTCGAGCCGGGTGCCCGGGTTGCGCGACACCGCGACGACGGTGCTCGCGCCCTGGTCGGCGAGCTGCCGGATCAGGTGCGGCCCGATGTTTCCGGTGGCGCCGACCACCAGGTGGCTGCGGTCGGCATCGAGTCGGACCGGTGTCAGCGGCGAGTGCACCCGGCGCAGCCGCGGTACCCGGCGCTGACCGGCCCGATAGACAATCTGATCCTCGTGATCGCCGGCCTTCGCCTCGGCCAGCACCCAGGACGCGGCGATCGGGGAGGGCACCGATTCGTCGAGATCGATGATGTGACTGTGGATTTCCGGGTGTTCCAGCGCCAGGGCGCGCCCCAGCCCCCACAGCACGGCGTGGGCGGGGTTGGCCCGGTCGCCCGCTTCGATCGGGGCCGCGTTGCGGGTGAGCAGGGTCAGCGCAGGCGGCAGCGGACGTTCGGTCAGCCCGGCGATCAGCGTGCGGGCGGCAGCGAAGATCCGGTAGCCGGCCGCCGGGTCCCAGGGTGCGTTGGCCGGATCCCCGGCCGTGTCGGGGGCGTAGAGCACATGGGTCACGCCGGGCAGTTCGGCAAGCACGGCGTCGGGGTCATCGGCCAGCTCTGCCGGCGCGATCACCGTCACCGGTGCGCCCAGCAGGCGGCCGATCTCGTGTCCGATAGCGGTGTCGGCGATCACCAGCCAGCTGCCGTCCGCGGTCTCGGCATCCCCGTCACCGGCGCGGTCCGGCTCGGGCAGCGGCATGAGCGGCCAGTACAGCCGGGACATCCATTCCGCCGGGATCGGTCCAGGTGCCGACCCGGGCGCTGTAGCGCCGGCGGCTGCGGCTGGATCGGGCGGGATGTGAGCCGCCGACGTGCGTGCGGCCGGCTCGGGAAGCCAGTGATGGGTGTGGTGCCAGGGGGTGGCCGGGAGTGGGGCCGGTGTGGTGCTGGGGGTGT
>CAYPTG010000177.1:0-583 GCA_964413455.1 uncultured Mycobacterium sp.
GCGGGTTGGGGCCGTTGCGCAGGTACCAGCCGTCGAGTTCGGGCGGGATCGCACCGTCGACCGGCAGGTCGTATTCGGTGAGTTCGTCGGGCACCGGCGCGTAGTTGCCCCGCAGGTGCAACGGGCGGGTATCGATTAGACGTCCACCCAATCCAGCGTCCGCTCGACGGCCTTACGCCAGCCGGCGTAGCCCTTGGCGCGCTGCTCGTCGGTCCAGGTCGGGGTCCAGCGCTTGCTTTCCTGCCAGTTGACCCGCAGGTCTTCGGGGTCCGACCAGTACCCGACGGCCAGGCCGGCGGCGTAGGCCGCGCCCAGCGCGGTGGTCTCGGCCACCACCGGGCGCACCACCTCCACACCCAGCACGTCGGACTGGATCTGCATGCACAGCGAGTTCAGCGTCACCCCGCCGTCGACCTTGAGCACTTCGAGGCGCACCCCGGAGTCGGCGGCCATCGCGTCGACCACGTCGCGGGTCTGGTAGCAGATGGACTCCAAGGTGGCCCGGGCGATGTGGGCGTTGGAGTTGAAGCGGGACAACCCGACGATGGCGCCGCGGGCATCCGAACGCCAGTACGGGGCGAAC
>CAYPTG010000177.1:593-3870 GCA_964413455.1 uncultured Mycobacterium sp.
GGGGCGAACAGGCCGGAGAACGCCGGCACGAAATAGATGCCGCCGTTGTCCTCGACCGAAGCGGCCAGCGTCTCGCTGTCGGCGGCGCCGTTGATGATGCCCAGCTGATCGCGCAGCCACTGCACCGCCGAGCCGGTCACCGCGATCGAGCCCTCCAGCGCGTAGACCGGTTTGGCGTCGCCGAACTGGTAGCACACCGTGGTGAGCAGCCCGTTCTCGCTGCGAACGATCTTCTCGCCGGTGTTGAGCAGCAGGAAGTTGCCGGTGCCGTAGGTGTTCTTGGCTTCGCCTGGCTTCAGGCACACCTGGCCGACCATCGCGGCCTGCTGGTCGCCCAGGCTGGCGGTCACCGGGACAGCACCGCCGGCGGGTCCGTCGCTTTGGGTCATGCCGTAGGGCGTCGGGGAAGACGACGGGCGGATGTCGGGCAGCATCGCCCGCGGCACCCCGAAGTAGCCCAGCAGCTCGTCGTCCCAATCCAGGGTTTCCAGGTTCATCAGCATGGTGCGGCTGGCGTTGGTGACGTCGGTGATGTGCGCCCCGCCCTGGGCGCCGCCGGTCAGGTTCCACAGCACCCAGACGTCGGGGGTGCCGAACAGGGCATCCCCGCGCTCGGCGTCCTCACGTAGCCCATCGACGTTTTCCAGCAGCCACTGCAGTTTGCCGCCGGAGACATAAGTGGCTGGCGGCAGACCGGCCTTGCGCCGGATCACCTCGCCACGCTCGTCGCGGTCCAACGCGGCGGCGATGCGGTCGGTTCGGGTGTCCTGCCAGACGATGGCGTTGTGGTAGGGCCGTCCGGTCTTGCGGTTCCACACCAGCGTGGTTTCCCGCTGGTTGGTGATGCCGAAAGCAGCCAGGTCGCTGGCCGACAGGTTGGTGTTGTTCAGCGCCGAACGCACTACCGTCGCGGTGCGCTCCCAGATCTCCACCGGATTGTGCTCCACCCAGCCCGCCCTCGGCAGGATCTGCTCGTGTTCGAGCTGATGGCGCCCCACTTCTGCGCCCTTGTGATCGAAGATCATGCATCGGGTGCTGGTGGTGCCCTGGTCAATGGAAGCGACGAAGTCGGCCACAATGCTCCTCGGTATCTGCGGACAGCTGCTGTCGGCGTTTTCGACAAACTGGCAGGGAGTCTGCCACCGTCGATGCCGGTTCACACGAGGTTGCCGTATCTGGTTACCGAATCCTCCTGCCGATTTGCTTGCGCCGAAGGTCACTGACCGGGTTGCATCGTCACCGTGGGCGAAGAAGTCACGCAGAACAGCTACAGCCGCGCGCACCGCCAGCAGTACCGGCAGAAGGTGCTGCAATGCCTGGACGTGTTCGAGCGGATGCTGGCCGAGTCAAGCTTCGAATGCGATCACCCGATGACCGGCATCGAAATCGAGTGCAACTTGGTCGACGCCGACTATCAGCCGGCGATGTCCAACCAAGAGGTGCTGGCCTCCATCGCCGATCCGGCCTATCAGACCGAATTAGGTGCCTACAACATCGAATTCAACGTCCCGCCGCGACGGTTGCCCGGTCGCGCCGCGCTGAAGCTGGAGGCCGAGGTGCGGGCCAGCCTCAACGCGGCCGAGACCAAAGCCAACACCGACGGCGCACACATCGTGATGATCGGGATCCTGCCGACCCTGATGCCCGAGCATCTGTCCAGCGGCTGGATGAGCCCGTCGATGCGCTACCAGGCGCTCAACGATTCCATCTTCACCGCCCGCGGCGAGGACATCCTGATCGACATCACCGGGCCCGAGCAGCTGAGCATGCACACCGAGACCATCGCGCCGGAGTCGGCCTGCACCAGCATGCAGCTGCACCTGCAGGTCTCCCCCGCCGCGTTTGCCGACAACTGGAACGCCGCGCAGGTGATGGCCGCACCGCAGTTGGCGCTGGGCGCCAACTCGCCGTATTTCTTCGGCCGCCAGCTGTGGGCCGAAACCCGTATCGAGTTGTTCACTCAGGCCACCGACACCCGGCCGGATGAGCTTAAGGCCCAGGGGGTGCGGCCGCGGGTGTGGTTCGGGGAACGGTGGATCACCTCGATCTTCGACCTCTTCGAGGAGAACGTCCGCTACTTCCCGACACTGCTACCGGAGATCTCCGACGAAGATCCAGAGGCCGAGCTGGCCGCCGGACGCTGCCCGCGGCTGTCGGAGCTGAGGTTGCACAACGGCACGGTGTACCGGTGGAACCGGCCGGTGTACGACGTCGTCAACGGCAGACCGCATGTGCGAGTGGAGAACCGGGTGCTGCCGGCCGGACCGACGGTGGTCGACATGATGGCCAACTCGGCGTTCTACTACGGGCTGCTGCGCAGCATCGCCGAAGAGGACCGGCCGCTGTGGACCAAGATGAGTTTCTCTGCGGCACATGACAATTTCGTCGAAGCGGCGCGCAATGGGATGGACGCGCGGCTGTACTGGCCGGGTCTGGGCGAGGTGACCCCCGACGAGTTGGTGCTACGGCAGCTGCTACCCATGGCCGACGAGGGGTTGCGGCGCTGGAAAGTGGCCGCCGATGTGCGGGACCGCTACCTGGGGGTGATCGAAGGACGCGCCAAGACCGGCCGCAACGGTGCGGCCTGGCAGGTGGCCACCGTGCAGCGGCTGGAGAGCCGCGGGCTGGACCGGTCGGCGGCGCTAGCCGAGATGCTGCGCCGGTATTGCGAGCTGATGCACAGCAACGAACCGGTGCACACCTGGGAGTAACCGCCAGTCCCGATTGCGGCGCTCCTCAACGCGGGCTTCGCCCGCTTGATCGTCGCTGCCGGCTGGGTTCCGATTGCGGCGCTCCTCAACGCGGGCTTCGCCCGCTTGATCGTCGCGCCGCTAGACCTTGGTCAGCAGCGTCGCCTCGACGTTGCCCCGGGTGGCCTTGGAGTAGGGGCACACCTGGTTGGCCTGCTTCATCAGCTCCTCGGCTTGGGCTTGCTCCAGACCAGGCAAGTAACCGATGACCTCGGTGGTCAGCCCGTAGCTGGTGGCGTCCTTGCCGATGCCGACCCGCACCGTGATGCCGGTGGCGTCGTCGAGGGTGACGCCGCTGTTCTTGGCAACCAGGCGCAGCGCGCCCAGGAAACAGGCGGCGTAGCCCGCGGAGAAGAGCAGCTCGGGGTTGACCCCGTCACCGCTGCCGCCCATCTCCTTGGGCGGACGGGTGTCCAGATCGATCTTGCCGTCGGCGGACTTCACGTGCCCGTCGCGACCACCGCCGGTGGCGGTCGATTCTGCGGTGTAAATGGCGTCGATGCTCATGTCATCGATCATGCCACTCG
>CAYPTG010000177.1:3970-5337 GCA_964413455.1 uncultured Mycobacterium sp.
TCCTCGTCGGTCTCATCGGAGCCGTCGTCGACCAGCGCGCCGGCCAGCGGCACCACGTTGAACGCGATCGGGGCGACGTATTTGCGCGGCGGCGGGAAGTCCAGCGCGCCACCGTCGTGTGCCAGTTGCTCGGCGTCGGCGATCACCGCACGGGCCTGGCCGATGAGTTCCTCCACCCCGGCAACACCGCTACCGGAAACCGCCTGATAGGTCGAGGCGATCATCCGCACCAGCCCGGCCTCATCGTGCAGCGGCTTGAGCACCGGCATGGCCGCCATAGTGGTGCAGTTCGGGTTGGCGATGATGCCCTTGGGCAGGGTCTTGCCGCGGACGTCGCGGTCGAAGTTGACCTCGCTGACCACCAGCGGAACGTCCGGGTCTTTACGCCAGGCCGAGGAGTTGTCGATCACCGTGACACCGGCGGCGGCAAAGCGCGGCGCATGCACTCGCGACATCGTCGCCCCGGCGGAGAACAACGCGATATCCAGACCGGTGGGGTCGGCGGTTTCGGCGTCCTCGACCTCGATCTCCTGGCCGCGGAACGATAGCTTGCGGCCCTGCGAACGGGCGGAGGCGAAGAACCGGATGTCGCCGACCGGAAAGTCTCGTTCCGCCAACAACTTTCGCATGACGACACCGACCTGACCGGTAGCACCGACCACGCCCAGACTTATCCCCCGGCCACTGCCCCCCATCTACCGCCCCGTCCCGGCGTAGACAACCGCCTCTTCGTCGCCGCCCAGCCCGAAGGCTTCGTGCAGCGCGACGACGGCCTTGTCGAGCTCAGAGTCCTTGATCAGCACCGAGATTCGGATCTCCGAGGTGGAGATCAATTCGATGTTGATCCCGACCCCGGCCAGCGCCTCGCAGAACGTCGCGGTGACACCGGGGTGGCTGCGCATCCCGGCACCCACCAACGACACCTTGCCGATGCGGTCGTCGTAGAGCACGTCGGTGAAACCGATTTCGCTCTGCAGCGAACTCAGCTTGTCCACTGCGATCGGGGCCGAGTCGCGTGAGCAAGTGAAGGTGATGTCGGTCTTGCCGTCGTCCACCTTGGAGATGTTCTGCAACACCATGTCGATGTTGACATCGGCGTCGGAGACCGCGCGAAAAACCTTGGCGGCGTAGCCCGGAACGTCGGGAACCCCGACAACGGTGACCTTGGCCTCGCTGCGGTCGTGAGCGACTCCGGTCAGGATGGCGTCTTCCATGGGGGTGTCCTCGATTGATCCGGTGACGATCGTGCCGGGCTTGTCGGAGTACGACGACCGGACGTGAATCGGTACGTGGTAGCGGCGCGCGTACTCCACGCACCTCAGCATCAGCACTTTGGCGCCGCAGGCCGCCATCTCCAGCATTTCCTC
>CAYPTG010000178.1:0-2365 GCA_964413455.1 uncultured Mycobacterium sp.
GGGGCGTTGGCCGGCTGGAACACCCCGGTGCTGTCGGCCTGCTCCTCGGCGCGGATCACATGCACCACCGCGTTGATCAACGCCAGATGGGTGAACGCCTGCGGGAAGTTCCCCAGATGCCGCCCGGTGCTGGGCTCGATCTCCTCGGCGTAGAGGTGCAGCGGGCTGGCGAACGACAGCAGCCGTTCGCACAGGTGCCGGGCCCGGCTGAACTCGCCGATCTCGACCAGCGCCGACACCAGCCAGAACGAGCAGATGGTGAAGCTGCCCTCTTCGCCGGACAGGCCGTCGTCGGTTTCCTCCACCCGGTAGCGCAGCACCAGGCCGTCTTCGGTGAGTTCGTCGGCGATGGCCAGCACGGTGGCCCGCACCCGCGGATCATCGGGCGGCAGGAACCGGACCAGTGGCACCAGCAGCAGTGAGGCGTCCAGCGCGTCGCTGCCGTAGCGCTGGGTCAGCGCCCCGCGGGCGTCCACCCCGTTGGCCAGCACGTCGGCCTTGATCTCGTCGGCGATCTCTCGCCATTGCTGGGCGTAGCTCTTGGAGCCCTGCAGTTCGGCGAGTTTGGCGCCGCGGTCCAGCGCCACCCAGCACATCACCTTCGATGAGGTGAAGTGTTGCGGCTCGCCGCGCACCTCCCATATGCCCCGGTCAGGCTCGCGCCAGTTTTTGATCGCCTCCTGCACCTGTTCCTTGAGCACCGGCCACAGCGTGTCGGAGATGTTCTCTCGCGACTTGCAGTGCAGGTAGACCGAATCCAGCATGGCGCCCCAAATATCGTGCTGGCGTTGGTTATACGCGCCGTTGCCGATCCGGACCGGCCGGGCGCCGTCGTAACCGGACAGATGCTCCAGCTCGTCTTCGACGAGTTCGCGCTCACCGCCGACCGCGTACATCACCTGAAGTGGTTGGCGCTCACCGTTATTGGCCCCCGACACGTCGGCGATAAAGGAGAAGAAGTCGTCAGCCTCACGGTCCAGGCCCAAGGTGTAGAGCCCCCAGAGCGCGAACGTCGAATCCCGCACCCAGGCGTATCGGTAGTCCCAATTGCGTTCGCCGTGTGGGGTTTCCGGCAGCGAGGTGGTGCTGGCCGCCAGCAGCGCGCCGGTGGGGGAGTAGGTCAGACCCTTGAGGGTCAGCGCACTGCGCTGCAGATACACCCGCCACGGATGGTCTGGGAAATGCCCGATGTTGATCCACTGCCGCCACGCCTCGGCGGTCTGCCACATCTTCTCGGTGGCTTCCTCGAAGGTCTGCGGTGCCGGGTGTCCGGACCAGGACAGCGCGACGAAGACGTTGTCGCCCTCCTTGAGCCGGGTGCGGGCCCGGGCCTCGCGGCCCTCCAGGCCGATCCGCAGATTCGTGGTCAGCCGCAGCGTCGGGTGCACGTCGTTGTCGGGGTCGTCATCGTCATCGGTGCGGGCGCGGGCGACCGCCTCGCTGTAAGCGTTGGCCGAGTACTCCCAGACCGCGCCGGTCCGGCCGTAGTCGAAGGACGGCTCGCAGTTCATCACCATCTCGACGGTGCCGCTGACGCAGCGTACGGTGCGCAGCAGGATGTGCTCGGCGTCCCAGTCCATCGGCGTGCGGCGATGGGTCCGGGAGCGGGCGTCCAGATCGTGCCAGGGGCCCATCACCAGGGCGTCGCGCACGATCAGCCAGCCGGTGGGGGTCTGCCAGGTGGTTTCCATGATCAGGCTGCCGGGCAGGTAGCGGCGTGCGGCCGGCACCGTCACTCCGTACGGGCCGAGCCGGAAGTGTCCGGCCCCGCGGTCGAGCACGGAGGCGAACACACTCGGTGAGTCCGGGCGCGGCACGCACATCCATTCCACCGATCCGGCCGCCGAGATCAGGCAGGTGTTTTCGCAATCGGAGAGGAACGCATAGTCGGCGATCGGTGGGAACGGGCTGCGCTGCGCCGCGCCGGGGACCTCGAAGGCCGTTTCGGTGCCGCCGCCGGGGGTGGCCGATGGGGGGTGCTCAACCATGAGGCAATCATGGCTGGTGAGACCGTTTGGCATGCACGGAACCGGCGAGAAACCGCCGGTTCGTCAAGCGGGGCATAGGGTGACGGGGTGACCGGATTCCTCAGCTGGTGGGACGGATTCGAATTGTGGCTGTCCGGTCTGGGGTTCGTGTTTCAGACGCTGATCGTGATGCCGGTGGTGCTCGCGCTGGCATACGGTATCGCCCTGGTCACCGACGCGGCGCTGGGCAGCGGTATTCGGGTGGTGCGCGGGCTGCGCGGAGACCGGGAGAGCGGCCGGTGAACGGGATGCCGAGATCCCGGGTGACGCTGGCCCTGGTCGCGTTGCTGGTTCTGGTGGTCGTGGTCTGGTTGCTCAACCGCTGATCGGGCTAGGCC
>CAYPTG010000178.1:2465-5330 GCA_964413455.1 uncultured Mycobacterium sp.
CGCGGCCTCGCCGCTTGATCGTCGCGTGGCAGGCCAATGATGCTCTGTTAGGCTTGCCAACCATGCGACTGGTGACCGGTTCGAGCTGCGCCTTCGTGGCGTCCGCTGCCGTCGTCGCGGCGTGTTGTCGCTGACAGACTTCTGCCCGTCCAGAGCTGTCGGCGGTTATGGCCTCTTGCCCATGAACCCCTCGTTTGCGTGACGGGCGTCCCCCGGCAATGGCAATCCGCAACGAGAAAGGCTCCCCGACGATGTTGCGCCCCACTTTTTCCTCAGCAATATTCGCTTCCTCCCAGCGCCGCTGGCGCCCCGCGGCCGCTCTCGGCGCCGTCGCGGTCCTGCTGGCCGGCTGCACCGGCGGGTCCAGCGATGCAGTCGGCGGCGGCGGGAGCGCCGACGCAGACACCACCCTGACACTGGTGGCCTACGCCGTTCCCGAACCCGGGTGGAGCAAGATCATCCCGGCCTTTGCCGACACCCCGGACGGTAAGGGGGTGGCCGTCACCACCTCCTACGGCGCCTCCGGTGACCAGTCCCGAGCCGTGGTGGACGGCAAGCCCGCCGACATCGTGAACTTCTCGGTCGAGCCCGACATCACCCGGCTGGTCAAGGCCGGCAAGGTGGTGCCGGAGTGGAACGCCGACGTGACCAAGGGCATCCCGTTCGGTTCGGTGGTCTCCCTGGTGGTCCGCCAGGGCAACCCCAAGAACATCAAGGACTGGGACGACCTGCTGGCCCCGGGTATCGAGGTGGTCACCCCCAGCCCGCTGAGTTCCGGCTCGGCCAAGTGGAACTTGCTGGCGCCCTATGCCGCCAAGAGCAACGGCGGCAAGGATCAGCAGGCCGGACTGGACTTCGTCGAGAAGCTGGTCGGCGAGCACGTCAAGACCCGGCCCGGCTCCGGACGGGAGGCCACCGACGTGTTCCTGCAGGGCACCGGTGACGTCCTGATCAGCTACGAGAACGAGGCCATCAACGTCGAGCGCAAAAATGCAGAGGACGGGAAAGCGCCCGTTGAACACGTCAACCCGCCGCAGACGTTCAAGATCGAGAACCCGGTAGCCGTCGTCAACACCAGCCGGCACCACGACAAGGCCACCGCACTGAAGAACTTTCTGTTCACCCCGCAGGGGCAGAAAATCTGGGCGCAGGCCGGGTTCCGGCCGGTCGACCCGGCGATCACCGCCGAGTTCGCCAAGGACTTCCCCGCACCTCAAAAACTGTGGACCATCGCCGACCTCGGCGGGTGGAGCGCGGTGGATCCGGCGTTGTTCGACAAGGACAACGGTGCGATCACCAAGATTTACAAGAAGGCCACCGGATGACAGCAGCCCCCGGTAGGAGCCTCGGTGGCACAGGAACCCTGGCCGGGGCAGCGTCGATCTGGCTGAGCGTCATCGTCCTGCTGCCGCTGGCCGCGATCGTGTGGCAGTCCGGCAAGGGCGGCTGGCCGGCGTTTCGGGCGGCGGTCACCTCGGGCGCGGCGCTGGAAGCGTTTCGGGTGACGCTGACCGTCGCCGTCGGGGTGACCTGCATCAACGCCGTGTTTGGTCTGCTGGTTGCCTGGGTGCTGACCCGCGACGAGTTCGCCGGCAAGCGGCTCATCGACGCCGTCATCGACCTGCCGTTCGCGCTGCCCACCATCGTGGCCAGCCTGGTGATGCTGACGCTCTACGGGCCGGCCAGCCCGGTGAAACTGCATCTGCAGCACACCAAATGGGGCATCGGGGTGGCGTTGTTGTTCGTGACGCTGCCGTTCGTGGTGCGCACCGTGCAGCCGGTGCTGCTGGAGCTGGACCGCGAGACCGAGGAGGCGGCAGCGTCGCTGGGCGCCACCAATCCGGTCATCTTCGGCCGGGTGATCCTGCCGGCCCTGCTGCCGGCCCTGCTCACCGGCGTCGGGCTGGCGTTTTCTCGTGCGATCGGTGAGTTCGGCTCGGTGGTGCTGATCGGCGGTGCGGTACCCGGTGAGACGGAAGTGTCCTCGCAGTGGATCCGCAGCCTGATCGAGAGCGACGACCGGACCGGCGCCGCTGCGATTTCCATTGTGCTACTGGTGGTTTCGTTCCTGGTGTTGTTCGTGCTGCGGGCCGTGGGGTCGCGGGCCGCCCGGCGCGAGGAGATGGCCGCATGACGCTGTCCCCGCTGGCCCGCTATCTGACTCGCTATCTGGCGCTGACCTACGTGCTGGTGCTGGTGGTCGTTCCGGTCGGGCTGATCCTGTGGCGGACCTTCGCGCCCGGTGTGGGTGCTTTGTTTGCGTCGGTCACCACTCCGGCGGCGATCTCGGCGCTGAACCTGTCGCTGCTGGTGGTCGCGATCGTGGTTCCGCTCAACGTCATTTTCGGGGTGCCGACGGCGTTGTTGTTGGCGCGCAAGCGATTTCGCGGCAAGGGCATCTTGCAGGCAGTCATCGACCTGCCGTTCGCGGTGTCACCGGTGGTGGTAGGTGTGGCCCTGATCCTGCTGTGGGGCAGCGCCGGGGCACTGGGATTCGTGGAGAAGGATCTGGGGTTCAAGATCATCTTCGGTCTGCCCGGCATCGTGTTGGCCAGCATCTTCGTCACCGTCCCGTTCGTCATCCGCGAGGTGGAGCCGGTGCTGCACGAACTGGGCACCGAGCAGGAAGAGGCCGCCGCCACCCTGGGGGCGAGCGGGTGGCAGACCTTCTGGCGGATCACCCTGCCGTCGATCCGCTGGGGGCTGACCTACGGGATCGTGTTGACGGTGGCCCGCACGCTCGGCGAATACGGTGCGGTGCTGATGGTTTCATCGAATCTGCCCGGCAAGTCCCAGACCCTGACGCTGCTGGTTTCCGACCGCTACAACCGCGGCGCCGAATACGGCGCCTACGCCATCGCCACG
>CAYPTG010000179.1:0-5326 GCA_964413455.1 uncultured Mycobacterium sp.
TGCTCCCCCGGATGGACTCGAACCATCAACCGCCCGATTAACAGTCGGGAGCTCTGCCAATTGAGCTACAGGGGACCGCGCCCGCTCATCGCGGGACGGGGAGACTCTAGCGTACCGGCGGGTGTCGGCGTCAAAGGCCGCCGGGGCCAGCGCTGGCCCCGCGCGTCAGGCAGGATGGAGCCCACGACAACCTAGGGGAGCACAGTGATCGGGTTTGTGGCCGTGCTGGCGACGGGCTATGTGTTGGGCACCAAGGCCGGCCGGGAACGCTACGAGCAGATCGTCGGCACCGCGCGGGCCGTGGCCGGGCATCCCGCCACGAAAACGGTGATCGACGCCGGACGCCGCAAGATCGCTGATCGGGTCTCCCCCGACCCACCAATGGTCACGCTGACCGAGATCGATGCGCAGACGTCGGTGATCGAGCCGGAACGCGACTGACGTTACCGCGCGGCCAAGGCTACAAAGCTACGGAGTGCCGCCGATGGGGGTGTTGATCGTCTGGCCCGGAAGCAGCGGGCCGGTGGTCACACCCAGTCCGCCGCCGTAACCCGGCCCGTACACCCCGAGCTGCGGGGTACCGAAGGAGGTCGCGTTGCCGTTGGAGTAGCCGATGCACTGCCCGTCTTCACGCGATCCGAACCAGGCCAGGCACTGGCCGGTGGCCGAGGTGGTCTCGGTGGTGGTGCCGCTCAGGGCGACGGCGACCGGCACGCTCAGCGCGGCCAGGGTAAGCCCACTCACAACAGCAACACGCCGCCGGAGACGATGCACGGGAGCCATACCTGACCTTTCGCTGACGACAACTACGACGTTAACTGTAGCCGGTCAGGGAATTTCACGCATCGAGCTCATCGCCACTGGCCTGCTCCAGCAAACTCCGGCGATAGGCTTCAAGGGCCACCAGATCACCGAACAGGGCGTGGTATTCGTCGCCCTGCTCCACTGGTGACATGCGCTGCAGCTTGGATTTCACCTCGGCGATCTGACGCCCCACCCAGACCTCCTGCATCCGGGCCAGCACACCGGCAATGTAGCGGGGCAGCTTCTCCTCGTCGACGTTGACGGTCTCCACGCCCAGCTCACTGACCAGGCCGGCGGTGGCCGGGGCACTGGCCTGCTCGCGCACCGCCTCAACCCATTGCGCACCGGTCAGGCCGGCCCCGGTGCCGCCGGCGGCGGCGATGGCGGCGTGCACCGCGGCGTAGCCGGGGTGGGTGAAGCTTTCGATCGTCAGCGCGTCGAACACCGGCCCGGCCAGCGCCGGGAACTGGATCGCCGCCTTGAGCGCCTCGCGCTGCGGCCACAGCGTCGGGTCGCGCGGGTCGGGCCGCTCCGCGCTCGGCGCCAGGCGCGGCGGGGCCGGTGCGCGTTCGGATCCGCGGGCGGTGGGCTTGCGGCCGGCTTCCTCACGGACCCGGGCCACCACCTGGGCGACCTCGTCCCAGCCGACCCAGCCGGCCAGCTGGCGGGCGTACTCGTCGCGCAGGGTGGGGTCTTTGATCTTGGCGACCATCGGCACACACTGGCGCAGCGCGTTGACCCGGCCCTCGGCGCTGTCCAGGTTGTGTTCAGTCAGCGTCGTACGAATGGCGAACTCGAACAGCGGTGTGCGCCGGGCCACCAGGTCGCGCAGCGCGCCGTCGCCGGACCGCAGCCGCAGATCGCACGGATCCATCCCGTCGGCGGCTACCGCGACGAAGCTCTGCCCGGCCAGGTTCTGTTCTCCGGCAAAGGCTTTCAGCGCCGCGGCCTGCCCGGCGGCGTCGCCGTCAAAGACGTAGATCAGTTCACCGCGAAAGAACTTGTCGTCCATCATCAGCCGGCGCAGCATTGCGAGATGCTCGTCACCGAAGGCGGTGCCACAGGAGGCCACCGCGGTGGTGACGCCCGCCAGGTTCATCGCCATCACGTCGGTGTAGCCCTCGACGACGACGGCCTGGTGGGCCTTGGCGATGTCCCGCTTGGCCAGGTCGATCCCGAACAGCACCGCAGACTTCTTGTACAGCACGGTTTCTGGGGTGTTGACGTACTTGGCCTCGATCGGGTCGTCGTCGAAGATCCGGCGGGCGCCGAAACCCACCGTTTCGCCGCTGGCGCTGCGGATCGGCCAGAGCAGCCGACGGTGGAAGCGGTCCATCGGGCCGCGCCGGCCCTCCCGGGACAGCCCGGCAGCCTCCAGTTCTTTGAACTCAAAGCCTTTGCGGATCAGGTGTTTGGTCAGTGAATCCCAGCCCGAGGGGGCGAAGCCGCAGCCGAATAAGCGGGCCGCCGCGGCGTCGAAGTTGCGTTCGGTGAGGTAGCGGCGTGCCGGTGCCGCCTCCTCGGATTCCAGAGCGGCGCAATAGAATTCCTGCGCGGCGGCGTTAGCGGCGATGAGCCGGCTGCGGCTGCCACGGTCGCGCTGGATGGTGTTGCCGCCGCCGGTGTAGCTGACCTGGTGGCCGATCCGGTCGGCCAGCACCTCGACGGCTTCCACGAAGCTGACGTGCTCGATCTTCTGCACGAACGCAAAGACATCCCCGCCCTCATGACAGCCGAAGCAGTGAAAGTGGCCGTGGTTGGGCCGGACGTGGAAGGACGGCGATTTCTCGTCGTGAAACGGGCACAGACCCTTGAGCGAATCGGCGCCGGCGCGGCGCAGTTGCACGTAGTCGCCGACGACGTCCTCAATGCGGATCTTGTCGCGGATCACGGTGATGTCCCTTTCCGGGATGCGGCCTTTGCGGGTTCCTCCTCCGCTACCAGGACCGGTCACCGGCCAAGTCTAGAACGCGCCAGCCTGCCCACCGGCGAGTCGCTCCAGGCCACAGGTCGCGTTCCTCAACGCGGCGCCTACAACGCCGCTTGATCGTCACGCTCCGGTCCACAGGTCGCGTTCCTCAACGCGGCGCCTACGACGCCGCTTGATCGTCACGCTCCGGTCCACAGGTCGCGTTCCTCAACGCGGCGCCTACGACGCCGCTTGATCGTCACGCTCCAGGCGGCTCTCGGTGTAGGAGGCGACCTGGTCCACCACCACCCGCAGCCGGGCGGCGTCATCAGGTGCGGCCTCAAACGTCGGCGCCAGCACCGCATCCAGCGTGCCCGGCGCCCCGACCAACAGCCGTTGGGCTACCTCACAGATACGTTCGCGCTGGCGATGCTGCTGCTCAAGGTGTGCCGGGTCGGACATGATGAACTGCAGCGCCAGCGTCTTGAGCACCGCCACCTCGGCCCGCACCCCCGGTGGCACCGCTAAGTCGGCCTGGTAGCGGGTCAGCGGACCCGGGCCGGCCACCCGGCGGGTTTCGGCCACCGCGGCCGAAGCGAACCGGCCCACCAGCTCACTGGTGAGTCCTTTGAGTGCCACCGCCGAGGACAGCGTGGCGTCGTAGCGGCCCACCGCGGCGACCACCGGCAGCTCCGACAGCCGGGCGGCGGCGGCGGCCAGGTCGTCGACGCCCATGCCGGAGCCGTACACCGAAGTGCCCAGCCGGGCCAACGCCGCGGCGGCGTCGACGTCAGCCAGCACCCGCAGGTCGATCCGGCCGGAGACCACCCCGTCTTCCACGTCGTGCACCGAGTAGGCCACGTCGTCGGCCCAGTCCATCACCTGCGCTTCCAGGGCCGGACGTCGAGCCGGGGCGCCGTCCCGGACCCAGTCGGCGATCGCCGCGTCGTCGGCGTAGAAGCCGAACTTCCCGCCGCCGGCCGGGCGCTGCCACGGATATTTGGTGACCGCGTCCAGCCCCGCGCGGGTCAGGTTCAGCCCGACGCTGCGCACCTGGGCGCCGTCGACCTGCAGCACCTTGGGTTCCAGCCGGGTCAGAATCCGGAAGTTCTGGGCATTGCCCTCGAAACCCCCACAGCCAGCGGCGAATTCGTCGAGCGCGTGTTCTCCGTTGTGCCCGTAGGGCGGATGGCCGATGTCGTGGGCCAGCCCGGCCATATCGACCAGATCGGGGTCACAACCGAGCGCGACGGCCATCCCACGGCCGATCTGTGCCACCTCCAGCGAATGGGTGAGCCGAGTGCGCGGGGTGTCGCTGTCCCGCGGTCCCACCACTTGGGTCTTGTCCGCCAGTCGGCGCAGCGCCGCGCAGTGCAGCACCCGGGCCCGGTCGCGGGCGAAATCGGTGCGGTGCTCGGCGCTGGTTCCGGGCAGCGCGGCGGCCTTCGGGGCCTCGGGCACCACCCGCTCGTGGTCGGTCCGGTCGTAGCTCCCGAACTGATTCGTCATCACCGTCTGTGTCACTTCGCCGTCACTTCATCGTCACCGGGGCACAGTCTGCCGTATCAGCTCACAGCAATAACGCCCGAACTTTTGCTGGCAAGGGCACCCGGCCTACTAGATTGGGCTCATGCGTATCGCCCGTCTGTTCAGTCTGCTCGCCGCGATCCTGACGGCCTTCACCCTGCTGGCCCCGTCCGCACTGGCTGAGCCCCCCTTCCGGCTGCCCGACCAAGTCACCGACAACGCGGGCGTGCTGAACCAGCGGCAAGCCGCCGACGTGCAGAAAGCCGTCGATCAGCTGTATCGCGAGCGGCATGTGCGGCTGTGGGTGGTGTTCGTGCAGTCCTTCGCGCCGCAGGGCGCGGTCGGTTGGGCGCAGCAGACCCAGAAGATCAGCGACCTGGGCACCGAGGACGCCGTGCTGGCGGTGGCCACCGAACAACACTCCTACGCGTTCCTGGTGTCACCGGCCGCCTCCGGTGGCCGCTCCTCGGCGGTCGACAACATCCGCCGCGACCACATCGAGCCGGCACTGCGCAACAAAGACTGGGCCGGCGCGGCGATCGCCGCGGCCACCGGCCTGGAGACCATGAATAAGCATGGCGCCGGCAAGGGCGGCATCTCGCTGCTTCCGCTGCTGATTTTCGCCGGGATCGCGCTGCTGGTGATCGGCGGCATGATGCTGTGGAGCCGCAGCCGGCGCAACAAGCGTCACGAAGCGGCGGTGACAGCGGCCAAGAACATCGATCCGACCGATTCCGCGGCGCTGGCATCGGTGCCGATCGACGCCCTTGATGACCTGTCCAAGTCGATGGTGGTCAAGGTGGACAACGCGGTGCGTACCAGCGCCAACGAACTGGAGCTGGCGGTCGAGGAGTTCGGCCAGACACAGACGGCGCCGTTCGCCGCCGCGGTGGACAACGCCCGGCAGACCCTCAAGCAGGCGTTCACCATTCGGCAGAAACTCGACGACGGTATCCCCGATCCGCTGCCCGAGCGCCGCGAGATGCTGACCACAGTGGTGACGTCCGCGGCCCGGGCGAACAAGGAGTTGGACACCCAGACCGAGGCCTTCCATCAGATGCGCGATCTGGTGTTCAACGCTCCCGA
>CAYPTG010000180.1:0-3467 GCA_964413455.1 uncultured Mycobacterium sp.
CCGGTGAGGCCAAGTGGGGACAGCTCTCCGACGTGGTGCTACTGCTGCCGCACGGACATGAGGGCCAGGGGCCGGACCACACCTCCGGGCGCATCGAACGGTTCCTGCAACTGTGGGCCGAGGGCTCGATGACCATCGCGATGCCGTCGACCCCGGCGAACTACTTCCATCTGCTGCGCCGGCACGGCCTGGACGGGGTGCACCGGCCGTTGATCGTGTTCACCCCGAAGTCGATGCTGCGCAACAAGGCTGCGGTCAGCGATATCCGGGACTTCACCGAGCAGAAGTTCCGTTCCATCATGGAGGAGCCGGTCTACACCGACGGCGACGGCGACCGCGCCAAGGTCACCCGGATTCTGCTGACCAGCGGCAAGATCTACTACGAGTTGGAAGCGCGCAAGCAGCAGGACGGCCGAGACGACGTCGCGATCGTCCGGATCGAGCAGCTGGCTCCGCTGCCCCGCCGGCGTCTGGCCGCGACGCTAGACGCGTACCCGAACGCCCGCGAATTCTTCTGGGTCCAGGAGGAACCGGCCAATCAGGGTGCCTGGCCGACGTTCGGCCTGCAACTGCCGGAGCTGCTGCCGGAGAAGCTGGCCGGCATCAAGCGGATCTCCCGGCGGGCCATGTCGGCGCCGTCGTCGGGGTCGTCCAAGGTGCATGCGGTGGAGCAGCAGGAAATTCTCGACGAGGCGTTTGGCTGATTCGCGTATATAGGGCACACGCTCGACGGCGCTACAACCACTTCCTGCGGCGGAACGTGCGGTACAGCAAGAAGCACACCGCCACCATCAGCAGCAGCACCGCCGGATAGCCCCACCGCCAGGCCAGCTCGGGCATGTTGTCGAAGTTCATCCCGTAGATGCCGGCGATCGCGGTCGGCACCGCTGCCATCGCCGCCCACGCCGAGATCTTGCGCATGTCCTGGTTCTGCTGCATGCCGACATTGGCCAGCGCGGCCTGCACCAGCGAGGTCAGCATCTCGTCGTACTCGGCGATCCGATCGGCGGCGGAGATCTGGTGATCCAGCACGTCCCGCATCTGCCGGCGCACCTCCTTGGACAGCAGGTCATGATTGGCGTCGTTGAGCCACTGCAGGTCGTCGGTGAGCGGCGTGACCGCCCGCCGCAGCTCCACCACCTCGCGTTTGAGCAGGTAGATGGTCTCAATCTCGGTCTTGACCTGAGGTGAGAAGGTGTTTTCCTCGATGGCGTCGACGTCGGATTCCATCGCGTGGGTCACCCACCGGTAGGTGTCGACGACGTGGTCGGCCACCGCGTGCATCACCGCCGGTGGGCCGAGCCGCAGTTGCTCGGGTTTGGCCTCCAGGTGGTGGCGGACCTCGACCAGCCCGGTGTGTTCGCCATGCCGGACGGTGACCACGAACGCCGGGCCGACGAACACCATGATTTCGCCGGTCTCGACGATCTCCCGGGCCAGCGCCACCGACTCGTGCGGCACATAGTTCACCGTCTTGAGCACCAGGAACAGGGTGTCGTCGTAGCGTTCCGCCTTGGGCCGCTGGTGGGCGTGCACCGCGTCCTCCACCGCCAGCGGATGCAGCCCGAACAACTCGGCGACCGATTGCATCTGCTCGTCGTCGGGCTCGTGCAGCCCGATCCAGACGAACGGCGCCGCGCCGCCGGCACCCGATCCGTCCGGGTCATTGGCGGACAAACCGGGTACCTGGACCGCGCCGCGTGCGGCGGTCAGCTCAACGACCTGCGTCACCGCGTCCTCCGGGGTGAACCTCCCGGGCAGCCGCGCCCCGTCGAGGTAGACCGCGCAGTCCACCACCGCCCCGGCCAGCGGGGCATGCTCATGGACGGGCTCGGGAGCGGGATGCCGCAGCCGGCCCGGACCCGGCAGGGCGGGTGGTCGCCGGCGCTGCGATGCCATGGTCGGACCTCCTCATGCGTCGGACAGATGCTACGCGCTGTCGAGTACCCTGACCCGGTGTCCGAGATGGCGACGGCGGCCCGCCGGCTGCTGCTGTCGCTGCTGGCCGTTTTTGCCGTAGCCTGCGCTCCCCCGGGGCCCGGCCCATCGCTGACCGTCGGGGCGTCGCCGGACCCGGCGAACACCCTGCTGGCCCACATCTACGCCGCCGGGCTGCGCTACTACGGGACCGCGGCCACGGTGCAGACCGTCGAGGACCCGCTGGCCGCCCTGGATACCGGAAATGCCAGTGTCGCAGCGGGTTTCACCGGCCAGCTGCTGCACCGGTTCGATCCGGACTCGGAGGCCCGGGGTGCCGAGCAGGTGTACCGGGCGATGGTCGGCGCCCTGCCGGAGGGGGTGGCCGCCGGGGATTACGCACCGGCCGCCGAGGACAAGCCGGCGCTGTCGGTGACCGAACCGACCGCCAAGGCCTGGGGTAGCCGCGACCTGAGCGCACTGGTTCAGCACTGTTCGACGGTGCGCGTCGGTGCCGTCGGAGCGTCGACACCTGCGTCGGTGGGCGACTGCGCGCTGCGGCCGCCCCGCGAATTCGGCAGTGCGGCAACGCTGTTCGATGCACTGCGCGGCGGCGCGGTGACCGCGGCCTGGACCACCACCGCGGCCACCGGGGTACCCGACGGCGTCGTCGTGCTGGTCGACCGCAAGCCGGCGCTGATCCCGGCGCAGAACGTCGTCGCCCTGTACCGGCGCAACGAACTCGACCAGATGCAGCTGCGCGCGATCAACGAGATCGCCGGGGTGCTGGACACGGCGGCGCTGACCCAGATGCTGACCAAGGTGGCCGCCGGGGCAGACCCGAAGGCGGTGGCGCAGGACTGGCTGACGGCCAACCCGCTGGGCCGCTAATCTGCGTCGATACCGCTGAAAGTCAGTGCGGCATAAAGCGTTTTGCCAGCCCGACCAGCCCGCGCTGATAGCCCGAACCGGTCAGCCGGACCACCCCGTCGAGCAGCTTTGCGTCGAAACCCACCAGCACCCGGGCCTTGTTCTTCGCGACCGCGGCCAGGATGATCTGCGCGGCCTTTTCCGCCGAGGTGTTGGCCAGCCGCTTGTCGAAGAACTCCGCGAAGGTGGCCTGATCGATGCCGTCGGCGACGGTGGAGTTGCGGGCGATGGCGGTCTTGATGCCGCCGGGGTGCACGCAGGTGACCTTCACCGGATGTTTGGCGATCGCCATCTCCATACGCAGCGCCTCGGTGAACCCGCGCACCGCGAATTTCGCCGAGTTGTAGGCGGCCTGCCCGGGCACCGCGAGCAGCCCGAACAGGCTGGAGATGTTGACGACGTGCCCGTCCCCGGAGGCGATCAGGTGCGGCAGGAAAGCCTTGGTGCCGTTGACAACCCCCCAGTAGTCGACGTCCATGATCCGCTCGATGGCCTTGAACTCGGTGACCTCGACGTCACCGGTGAACGCGATGCCGGCGTTGTTGTAGATCTGGTTGACCTTGCCGAAATGGTCCTTGACCTCGTCGGCGTAGAGCAGGAACCGCTCCCGCTCGGTGACG
>CAYPTG010000180.1:3477-5299 GCA_964413455.1 uncultured Mycobacterium sp.
CGGTCAGCCGGTCCTCGGTGACTTTGAGACCTTCGGTGTCGAGGTCGCTGATCGCCAGCGACGCGCCGGAGCGGGCCAGCTCGACGGCCAGCGCCTGGCCGATCCCGGAACCCGCGCCGGTCACCACTGCCACTTTGCCGGCGAATCCCTGCATGAACACTCCTAGTTGACGGGTGTCGAGTCTGGTCTGTGAGGATAGTCGGGGATAACGGTGCGGTCTTCGGCGGGTAACGGGGCTGCGGCAGCGCGTGGCGTCCCATGGCGTAACACCGTCACGGGCTCT
This sequence comes from uncultured Mycobacterium sp., assembly GCA_964413455.1. Taxonomy (GTDB): domain Bacteria; phylum Actinomycetota; class Actinomycetes; order Mycobacteriales; family Mycobacteriaceae; genus Mycobacterium. Next base: position 3,761 of record CAYPTG010000180.1, read on the forward strand.
TACGATGCGCAGATCATGAAGTTCACCCGTATCTCCGGTTCGCTGATCCTTGCCGCTGCTGCTCTGGCCGGTGGCGCGTTCGCTGGGCCCGCCCAGGCCGACACCATCGACGTCGACAAGTTCCTGACCACGCTGGACAACCTCGGCATCGGGGATATCGACCCGGCCAAGGCGGTGGAGGTCGGGGAATCGCTGTGCCCGATGCTGGCGGAGCGCGGCCAGAACACCGCCGACGTGGCGTCCAAGGTTTCCGACGCCATCGGGCGCCCGCTGGGGCCGTCCACGATGTTCACCGGGGCGGCGATTTCGTTCCTGTGCCCCCGGGCGGTGGAGAACGTCGCCGACAATCTGGCTAATGGCAAGCCGCTGATCCCGCTTTTTGGGAACTGACGCACTCGCGATGTCAGAGTCGCTGGTTACCGTCTGGGCATGCCGGCGCAAGCTTGGGTCACGCTGATCATCGGTCTGGTCGCCACCGGTGGCGTGCTGATCACATAGCGGCAAAAGAACACTGCCGATCGGCGTAGCGAATGGTGGCGACGTACCGCATGGGCGTATGAGCGAACCTTCAGCGAGCATCCGTCCCAACAGGAACTTGGTTGGAAGCTCATCAGTGTGCTGATTGGCTCTAAACTGGCGACCCAGGACGATTCCGATATCGTCCAGGCAGTAGGCGAGCACATCGCACTCGGCAACGGCGGGAGGCGGGGCTGACCATGGCAGACGACGTGCAGTCTTCGGCGCCGGAGAGCAATCCGGACAAGACGCCGGAGACCCCTCAGTACACCCTGGCCGTCCGCAAGGCGGCAGCCAGGGCGGCCGTGAGCGCGAGCAAGAAGACCGGTCGGCCGGTCGATCCGCGGGTTGCCGAACTCGCCAAGTCTTGACAGTCAGCCGGGACCACACCGAATCCCGCGCCCAACTCGACGAAATGTCGCATTCCACTCGTAAAACCTCGCCCATTTGTCGGTTTGGGCGGAGGGTTTAGCCCGGGGAGGACGCGGGGGCGGGGGTTAGCCCGGGGAGGACGCGGGGCGGAGGGGGTCGAGAACGTCGACGCCGTCGTCGGCCCAAGCTTGGCGCAGCGCCGCTGCCCCTTTGAGGCGGACCCAAGCCGCCTCGGTGGGGGTGATCGGGGTGGCGGAGAGGAAGCGGACCGGGTCGGCCGGGGGGGCTAGCGGCAAGTCCGGGATGGCGCCGAGGTCCAGCAGCACCGCGGTGAAGGGCGCGCCGGTCCACAGCGGGCCGGACAGGTCGACTAGCGCGTCGGGGCCCAGCACCACGCCCTCGACGGCGGGGGTGGCGGCCAGCACCGCGACGCTGCGGGCCAGCCCGGTGGCCGGCGAGTCGCCGCGCAGGCTCAGCACCAGCTCGGCGCGCGGGCCGCGCAGCGGGTCAGATACCGCCGCCGACGGGTCGATCATCGGGTGGCGCGAACACCCCAGCGACACATGGTGATACACGCCCGTCAGCCCAGGGCGGGGGTCCGGGCCGAAGCGCAGCACGTCGATGCGCTGCACCCCGAGGAAGGTCACTCCG
>CAYPTG010000181.1:0-5281 GCA_964413455.1 uncultured Mycobacterium sp.
GGGCGTCGTCGGGATGGCAGATGCCCTTGAGGATCAGCGGCAGCGAGGTGATCGAACGCAGCCACGGTAAGTCGTTCCAGGTCAACGAGTTTCCGAAGACACTGACCCAGTGCGGCACCGCGTTGCGCGGGTCGGTGAGGTCGGCGTCGACCTTCGCGCAAAAGTGTGGGTCGCTGATGTAGTTGGCCAGGCACAGTCCGCGTAGCTGGGGGAAGTTGGCGGTCGCCAAGTCACGCGGGCGCCAGCCCGGTATCCAGGTGTCCAGGGTCACCACGATGCCGGTGTAGCCGGCCGCCTCGGCGCGGCGCACCAGGCTTTCGGCCAGCTCCCGGTCGGTGGGGGTGTACAGCTGGAAAAGCCCTGGGGTGTCGCCGAATTCGGCGGCGACGTCTTCCAGCGGGTCCATCGTCAGGGTGGACACGCACATCGGCACACCGGTGCGGGCCGACGCGCGGGCCGCGGCCAGATCGCCGTGCCGGTCGGTGGTGCACAGCCCGATGACCCCGATGGGCGCCATGAATATCGGTGTGGCCCACCGTTTCCCCCACAACTCGACAGAGAGATCACGTTCGGTGGCGCCGACCAGCATCCGGGGGATCAGCCCCCAGCGGGCGAACGCGGTGGCGTTGGTGCGCTGGGTCAGCTCATCTCCGGCGCCGCCGGCCACGTAGGACCACAACGACGGCGACAGCGCCTGTTCGGCGCGGGATTCCAGCTCGTCGAACGCCATCGGCAGGGTGGGCAGTACACCGGCCAGACCCTGGAAGTAGATCTCGATCTGGTAGTTGCCGAAGCTCATCTGACTCCCTGGTTCAAAGGGCCGGGTCTTTACGCGGGTCTTTGCGCGCCCGGATCGGCCCGGTGTTCGGCGCCGGCGCCAGCAGCGCGCCGCCCAGCGCGCCGCGGGTGGTGCGCACAGCCACCAGCAGCCAGGTGCCCAACAGCCCGGCGTAGGCCAGCACGGCGGCCACCTTGAAGGCCGGCAGCCCGGTGTGGATCGCCAACTGCAAGGTGCCGGTGACGAACGTGCCGACCGGGAAGGTCAGGCTCCACCAGGTCAGCGCGAACGGCATACCGCGGCGCAACGTGCGCACGGTCAGCGCGGTGGCCAGTGCGATCCACAGCACCGCGAAGCCCCACACCGGCACGCCGTAGAGGATGGCAAACGTGTTCATCGCCCCGGCGATCTCCGGTTCGACCGCGATCTTGGCGTTGAGACCCAAAAGCCCTGCGGCGGTGATGGATTGGCCCAGCGGGCCGAGCACGATCCACAATGTCGGCACCCGAGCGGTACCGGAGGTGCCGTAGAGCACCAGCCGGCTCCAGACCATCGAGATGATGATCAGTGCCGCCACCAGCGACAGCCCGAACATCGCCCAGCAGCCGTAGAGCAGCGTCTGGCGCCACGCCCCGGCCGGGGTGTGCGTCAGCAGCAGCGCTCCGCCGGCCGCCGAGACCATCGGCGGCACCACCGGCATCAGCCAGCCGCCGAAGGCCGCGTCGGGCTCCACCTCGTGCGAGGTGAACATCATGTACGGGATGCTCACCGCGGTGAACAACCCGCCGGCGGTACCGGCGATCCACAGGATCCAGGCGAGTTCGATCGCGGCACGCTCACCGATCACCGGGCCGCCGAGCAGGAGCGCCCCGGTCCCGACGGTCATCAGCGCCATCGGCGCCGCACCGTAGAAGTGGGCCATCTGCGGGTTGCGGGCGTGACCGCGGACCACCTGGGGGTGGCGCAGCCAGTGTCCACCCACCACCGCCACCAGGAAGATCAGCAGCAGCGCGGCGGCGATCCACACCAGACGGGTGAACATGTGCAGCCCGGGCACGTGGACCGGCAGGGTGGCTCCGGCGTTGGCGACGATGCCGGTGCCCATCACCGAGGCGAACCAGTTCGGCCCGATGGCGCCCAACCTATTGGCTGGTCCGATGACCACCGCCCCGGCCGGTTCACCGGCGTCGTTAACCACTGCGTCGGCCACGCCGGTCCTCCTGTGTGCGGTAGTCACTGGCCATCTGGCTGACATGTGCGGGCAGTGACCCCAGCGCCACATCCGACAGCGTGGTCTCTTCCAGCACCGATCGGATGCTGGCCCGCAGCGCCCGCCAGACGTCGGTGAGCGCGGCAGTCGCCCCGGCATAAGGCAGGTCGCCCAGCCCGATATCGCGCACGCTGGCCAACGGCCCGTCGATACAACGCAGGACGTCGGCGATGCTGATCTGGTCGGCGGACATCGCCAGCTCGTAACCGCCATCGCGGCCGCGATGGCTGCGGACCAGATGATTGGCCCGCAGGTCGGACAGGATGTCGACCAGGAACTGCGCCGGGATGCCCTGGGATTTGGCCAGCTCATCGGTGGTGACCAACTCACCGGCTGGAACCGAGGCGAGCTGCGTCATCGCCCGCACGGCGTACTCCGCTTTGGCCGACATCCGCATTCAGCGGAGTCTAGCCAGCCGGGCGACGATCAAGCGGCGCATCGCTCCGCGTTGAGGAGCGCGGCAATTCGATCCAGCCGCAATGTGATCTAGCTGCGGTCCGACGATCCCTTGCTGCCGCGATCCTGCCCGCGGTGTGCCGAATCACCCCGCAACGAACCGTTGGGCCGCGCCGGGCCGGAGGTGACGGCATCAACGGCATCGGTCGATGCGTCGGGCACCGGCTCGGGCTCCGGAGTCACCGGGTCGATGTCGGCGGCCGGTTCCGGGGCCGGGAGTTCGGTTTCCGGTTGCGAGGACGTCGGCTCCGCCGCAGGGAGAACGACGGTGTCCTCATCACCGGAGGTCACCCGCTGATCGCGTTGCCGTGACGTGGCGCCCCGGTCGACGACCGTTGCCGTCGCCGGCGAATCGCCGGGCACGCCGGAACCCGGAGCGGGCGCTTCCGGCGAAGCCGGGACCGACGAAACCGCCTCCGCCCCTTGCGATTCCGGTTCGGCGACCACCGGCGCTACCACCGGTTGCGACGTCGGCTCGGAAGCCGATGTCGAGGCCGACTGACGCTGCCCGGTGATCAAGCGGATCTGCCCGTTCACCACGTCGATGACCTCGGAAATGGCCTGCCGCGGATCCGAACCGACGGTGGCCAACGCGCCGGCGATCCGCAGCACGGCTTGCACCTCGTAGCTGACCAGATCGATGACCGAGCTGATGACCTCGCGGCCGCCCACGGCCAGCATCGCGCCGACGGTGAATGCCGCGTCGATCAGTTGGCCGGCGTCGCCGTCGCTGACACCCTGGACGACGGACGTGACGATATCGGCCACGAACGGTTCGAGTTCGGCGGGAACCGTGCTGGCGGCGAGGATCTGCTCCACTGGCGACGGCGTGGTCCCCGGCACATATGCCGCCCCCTCAGCGGGAACATCGGTGGACGACTTGGTCCACGGAACGCTCGGCGAGGCGGCCTCCGGGAAGTACGGAGAGCTCATGGCGGTCAGTTCCGGCTGGGTGACCGCGGTGGCGCCGGCGAAGAAGGCCGCGACGATGGCGTTGCGTCCGAGATAGCTGGCATCGGCGGCCAGTGAGCTGATCAGATCTTTGAGGACGGCCAGCGGATCGGTGGCCGAATCGCGCTCAGTCGGCGCGATGGCATCGATGAAGTCCTTGTTCAGCATGTCCAGTGCGTCGCCGGTGGCCGAGAGGTTGACCGCTGGGATCTGGATGTCGGGGCGCGGTGCGACGATCGGGTTGGCCACCACGACGGCGGCGACGGCGAGAGCCACTCCCGTCGTCAGTATCGGACCCATCCCGCTACGCATCGCTGAACCCCCTCTCCCACACTACGGATTTCTCAATAATACCTGAGAATTGACTGAGCCGCACCCGATAGCGGATGACGCGCGGTGTCCCTCCCTCACTCCGGGGAGGGACACCGTCGCCGTCATGCGCTGACTAACCGGGTTTAGACCCGGATTTAGCCGCGGCCGCCCCGACGGGGGGCCCGATGCGACTGCTTGGCGCCGCCGTCATCGCCGGCGGTGGCAGTGGCCACGTCGGCGGACGGGGCGCTCACCGCGTTGTCAGCGGCGACCGGAGCCTCCGGAGCAGCCGGGGCCTCAACCTCAACGGCCGGGGCCGGGGCAACCTCGGCAACCGGAGCCTCACCGACGGCAGCCGCCGGAGCCTCGACCGCGGCGGCGGCCGCCGGGGCATCGGAGGTGCTGGCCGCGACCGGAGCGGACTCCAGAGCCGCCGCCGGCGCGGGCTCAACCGCAGCCGCGGACTCCGGCTCCGAGCCGACCGACGGGGTGTACGGCGCGTTGGTGATGCCACCGTCCTCCCACAGCTTGTCGCCGCCGAGTCGCTGCTCCTCGCTGGTCCACACCGAGCGCACGCTCGGGATGACCACGGTCGGGTCGCCCTCGACCTCTTGGACGATGCCGATGCCGAGGCTCAGCTTCTCCATCTGGCCCAGGGTGCCGTTGCGGCCCAGGAAACCCTCGACCGCGGTGTTCCAGGCCGCCTCGACGCCACCGTCCTGGAAGTCCTGGACGATCTGGGCGAATGTGGCGCCAATCTGCTGGATCACGTACTGAGTGCCGCCGACCACCGAGTCGATCAGGCCCTGGCTCAGGTACGGCAGGTAGCTGGTGAAGACGGTGTTCAGGTTCTCCATGACGTTGTCGATGATGTAGCCGAAGCTGCCGGTCAGACCGTCGATACCCGCCTTGATCGGGTCGACGATCCCGGTGACCAGCGCCGCCAACGCGGCCTCCGAATCACCGTCGGCCAGCGCCTGAACGGCGGTGATCACCGAGGTGGGCCAGTTCCACGCCGAGTCGATCAGACCGCCGGCCAGCGCCGAGGCGCCAGCGACGCCGGCCCAGGTGTAGCCGGACAGGTTGTTGATCTCACCGGAGATCACACCGGTGGAGAACTGGTTGGCGGCGTCCGGGAAGATGCCGTAGTTCAGCGGGGCGTACAGGTAGAGCCCGTAGAAGGTGTCCGGCCACCACACGTCGTCCGAGATATAGCCCTGGTAGAACAGGTCGGTGCCAGCATCGGCGATGACGCCGCCGATGGCGGTGATCGGGTTGGCCCATGCGGCCAGCTGCACCGCGTTCATGCCCTTGACCGCCGGCGCCAGATCCGGCTGGGCGATCGGCGCAATAACGACCGCCGAGGCGCCCAGGGCGACTACTCCGGCGACCAGCTGTGAGCGGATCGAGACGTTCATTGTCGGATTCCTTCCGAAAGGGGATCGTTCTAGACGCCATCGATCGTACCTGAGAAACAACTGAAGTCCATACACTGGCTAGAAAATTTGCCATCT
>CAYPTG010000182.1:0-5271 GCA_964413455.1 uncultured Mycobacterium sp.
GACCGTCGGCGCAAGCGCCGCCGCGAACCGCCCCGCCGGCCGAGGCCGGCTACAGCGATGGTCGGATTATGTTGTGCGCGTTGGCTTTTCGTGCTTTCATGGGTGCTAGGTCACCGGCTAACGCCGGCGCCTAGCGGTGATGTGGGTATCTGTGTGCGATGTGTGGTACGCACATCAGTTATTGCTACTGTCGACTGCGCCGACATCTTTAAAATCCTTGCAGCACTTACTATTTCAGTTCTCATTTACGCGCTTACGCGCTATTCCGTTGTCCTGTAACGTATTTGCGAATACTTCGTATTCTACTATATACCAACATCTTTCGTGCTTCACGACCTACTATACGAGCGACCCGGCTAAAGTCACCTGTCCCCGTAAAGGCCACCCGGGGGCAAAGCCCCCTCATACCTTCCATGCCATACAGGGGGGCTACAGCCCGCGGCTACGCGGCCCGATGAACATGGCCGATTCGGTCCAAACCGCCATCGTGGACGCACTTGCGCCAGTGGCGCACGTCCCGGCCCGGCTCGCCGGTCTCCAACGGATTCATGGGTTCGATCAAATGTTTCTCATTGGCTGCGCCGCCGGGCCTGACATCTTGCCCCAGAAGGCGTTGCGCCGTGGACCCGCGCCTCTAATGACAGGGGTGATCGAAGGCGCAGCCCGCAAGCACCTCAAGTGTGTCCCCGGACTCTGCGTCGCAGATGTGTCCCCCGCAACCCCGACAGATCAACTCCAAGTCAATCTTCACCGGATCGTCACTGGCGCGCAGTTCAAACTTCCTGAGCAGCGATATATCCATTGGTCCAATGTGCCCCATGGCCTTCCCTGTATGCCGGCCCGACACGAAATACGGTCCGCCAGTGTGCATGACGCGCCTCGTCAGCCGCGGCGGCGGTTACGAAGGTGGGCGGCGGCGATTCGCGGCGGTCAGTGCAACGCGGGGTTGCGGGGTCACCTAGCCGCGGAGGTCTGGTGATCGCTCGGATCTGGCCGGGTTCGGCGAGGGCGACTTCCACACGAGGTGTCGCGCTGTGGGGCTTCGCTGCCGCAGCGAGTTCAGCATCGGTAATCACCATCCCTCGGTCGACTTTCGCGGGTGGCCAGATCGTGTCTCCTCGGCCGCTGCGGGGCCGGTGAACCTACCGTGTCAGCAGGAGTTAGCCGCATTCGGCGGGGGTTCCGGCTCATCAGGGCGGGCGGCCAGAGAGGATCGAGGATGTCGAATCTAGCTACAGTGGTGCAGCGTTCAGTCCTGGTCGACGCGATCCAATGGACATCCCCAGGCCAGGGCTATGACCGTGCATCCTTACGATCACGTCGTTCATCTTTCGACATGTCCGCCTACCTGAAAGTCTCGCCCGGTTCTAACCATCGGGACGACCCGACCGGCTTCTCGCCATCCCCACTGGCCCCGGAAGGACCACCACGCTGATGTCCCGATTCCCCGAACTGGACGCCATCACAACCGCCATGGCTGAACACGGCAATGTCCAGATCGAAGCCTTCGACAACCGCATCGACCCGACGACCACCGTCGCGGACACCCTGTTGTATGTCGCGATCCCCGGCGCCCCGCTGCAACGCGACGATCGGCTCTCTTATAGCCATTGCATCCACTGCTACCGGGTGATAGGCGGGGACGACATCACCTGGCTCGGGCCCGCAGCCCTGGGGTCGACCACGACCGGACCCTTCGGGGAAAACACCGCGGAAGACGATGTGATCGACCAGACGTGGGCAGAGATCCTGCAACGCCTCGGGATCAGCCCCGACCCCCACCACCGCGACCCGCAGTGAGTCGGCAGCGCCGGTCGCCCCCTGCTGCGCAGCGGGAGTCATTGTCGCCGCGACTTATTCAGGTTCACATGAGAGCATGGCCAACTCGTCACTGTTTTCTTCCGCCATTCCCCAACGTGGTCGGGGAACAGATCGGCATTCTCTCCCCGCCCGCCTGACCGCGTCACATAGCGTCGCGATTCGGCGCAGGCGGACAAGAAGCTGCGAGGTGCACTGATGGGGACTTACCGGCGAGACCCATCCAGCCGAACTACGGTGCAGCCGTGAGCGCGGGACAGGGCATTGTGGCTGGGTACGCGACCACGTGCTTCATTTGTTCGGCCGAACGCGGCGAGGATGTCTACGGAGCGATTGGGCAGGGCTGGGGTTTCGCGCCCGTGCTCGGTATCGCCGCCTGCCCAGACCACAGCATCACTGCGCATCAGGTGAAGCTGACGAACATCTGCCGCACACCCGTTCTGAGACTCAAGATCGTGGCGGTGGTGTAATGACACCATGCCGAACGCGCCCCGCACACCGCTACGGTCCTTCCGTATCCCTGACGGCCTGTACTACGAGGCTCAAGAGATAGCGGCCGAGAACGGCGAGACCGTCACCGACGCCGTCAGAACAGGGCTGGAACGCTACGTCAAAGCAGGACGCCGGAAACGCGCCCAACGTGGGGACACGTAACCAACCTCATGGAACAACACAACTAGCCCAGCTCGGCAGGGCCGAGCGTGTGGCACCTCACCCCGCAGAAGCCCTCATATTCCATGGCTTCGGCAGGGCCGAGCGTGTGGCACCTCGCCCCGCAGCCCTCATATTCCATAGCTTCAAAACCCGGCGATCCCGCCCGTGGGCTGACCCGACCCCGGCCTGGCATGGCTCACCACTTTGGACGGCCGGCGGAAGTGTCGAATCAGCATGCCGCAGCACCAACTTCGTAAGCTCGTCGGCATGCGCGCTTGTCCCTCAATCACTCACGTGGCCGCGGTGAACGAGCCCCATGAAGTGGGGGGCTGCGCCTTAGACAAGCCCGCATCATGCGAGCCGTGCGGCCGGGAGCACTCGCGGGCGCATTGGGCTGGAGCCCTGCTCCAGGGCCTACACGATGAATCATGTCGGGTGGATGGGGGCAACGGCCACACCACAATCCCCGACGAAAGGGGCTGCTAACCAGATGATGAACAAACCCACCGAGTTTCTCTACTTGGCCATCTACGCCACCAGGTATGCGCCGGTATTCAAAGCACTCGCTGACGCGGTTGACGTCTACAACTGCAACAAGGAAGGAGATCGAGACCGCGCCATATCGCTTGCTAGCGACCACCTCGCCGCGGCGGTCAAGGTGGCAGCCGAAAAGCACCCCCGAGAACTGACTAGGGATACCGATGATCTTCTGGGAGTGGACTATGCAGCCATCGTGCTCGCAGCGGCCGACGAACGATGATCTCGGCGGCCCGTCTCTTTTTTACTGACACCGCATCGTTCCTCGTAGCCGGCGGCATCGTGTACAAAGCTGGCGCACCCTCGACAGCCGGCCACCGCAACAACCGACACTGTTCCAGTTCTGAGGACCAGAAGGGGCACCGGGGGGAGCAGTTAGTCGCGGTCGGGATGCCAGCCGGCGCGGGCGGCGCCGCGGAGGCGGGCCAGGAATTCGTCGACGGTTCCGGCGTTTTGCGTGTCCACCCCGGGGGTCAGCGATGTCTGGCTGGTGGTGATTTCGTCGAGGAACATTTCGTGCCAGTCGTGGTCGTCGTCGTAGTGGGAGCCGGGCCAGGTCTCTTCGGCGAGGTGGGCGAGGCCGAGTTGGCGGGGAACGTAGTAGCGGCCTTCGCCGAGGCATTGGCGCAGGGCGCCGATCTGGTGGTCGGTGATGATGCCGTCGAGGGAGATCAGGCCGTAGGCCTTGTAGTTGGATGCGTCTCGATACATCACCGGGATGACGGTTGCTCCGGTGGATGCGTTATCAGATGTGGACATGGGTGTGTGCCTCCGGATGTGTAGGTGCTGGGACAAGGGGCGGGATCACGCGGCGCGCAACGGCATCACGGTGTCGGCCAGCGCGGCGATCGCGTTGCTGATTAGTCGAGGACGCTCCAGGGGAAGCATGTGGCCGGCCTTGAATGACGATGGCGTCCCCGTCCGCCGCGCAGAGCGTCCCGGTCACGGCCGGCTCGCGCGAGTAGACGACTTCCACTGGGCCATAAGGCCGTCCGTCGCTGAGGATGTCGAGCGCAGCGTTTCTCACCGAGGCGGCGAACGTTCCGCTCCAGGCATCTCCGGTGGCCCTCATGGTGACGTCGTACATTTAGTTATTCCTCTCGCTGCCTACGGGGCCGTCGCCCGGCGTCGGGATCATCTGTCCCCGGCGACCCGGCGGCGGATTCATGCGTTCGGTGATACCGCCGCAGCCGGTGGACGTGGGCCGCCGACACGAACACAGGGGGCAGTTGTTTGCGCGGGGCGCGGCATGTCGGCAGCGGGCGATGAGTTGAGTACCGACGGCGGGGCAGAAAGGTTGACCTGCCATCCAGGCTCGTTCACGCTCGGCGATCGCCCGGATTGCCAGCGTATCGGGATCGACTGTCCGCAAGCCTGATTCATGCGGCAGCCTCGCCCAACGGGCATCCGAAGCGGTGTCCACCCATCGTCGGCAGGTCGAAACCACACCGGGGGCAGCGATCACGCCCCTGGGGCGGCTTATATCCGGTCTCCTGACAAAACCGCAGCCACTCGATCCACTCGGCCGGCGGGCCGGGCTCCGCCCTCACGAAAGCGTCACTGCCGCTGCGGGATTGCGATGAGAGCGTGCTCACTGACACCCACCCGCCGCGGCGTGCCCCGCACCACGCATTCCCGCGTCCATGTGCCTCAAGGGCGACGGCACCGCAATCCCGGTGAGCAGTTCCGTTAACGCGGCCGCGGTGCGGGGGCTGCGCCGGCGCAGCTGATACGCCTGCCGATGGACGACCATGACGACATCGTCAGTCGGTGACCGCAACGCCAACCGCGCCAGCTGAACCAGAATCCGGCCATCGACGGCTTCGGCGCCCAACGGCGCAGCACTGCCGTGCACGTCCCCGGCACTCGACATTCCCCAGCTCCTCCCCCAGCGCTCTAATCTTCGCCTCACAAATGTCAGCGGCGACGTCCCCACAGTCGCTGCCACACAGAGGGTTTCACCCTCGCCGGCGCGAAGCAGTCCCCTACGGCCGCGAGGGCCTGGGCACGGTCACGCTGGCGCCTCTCGGATCGCAGCGCCCGCCGTATCCGCCGGGCGATCACCACCGCGTCACGCCGCCCGACAGCGGCCAGCAGCGCCCCGATCCGGTCAAGAACAGGATCGGTGAGCCCAGCCGCGCGGCCAGTAGGGTCACTGGAGCTGATGACGACGTTGCCACGCAGCAAAGCGACCTCGGTGGCGTCGAACCGTTCATCCCCGAGCCCACCTCGGCCTCGACCCGCACCACCTGCCCGCCAGCC
>CAYPTG010000183.1:0-5266 GCA_964413455.1 uncultured Mycobacterium sp.
GCCGTCCGGCGCTGGAGGACCGGTTGGCCGCGGTGTTCGGTACCGGGTTCGGTTTGGGGGTGGCGCTGACCGTCGGCCGGCTGCTCGCCGAATTGCTCCCGACGGCCGGCCCGGCGGTGATCCCGGTGTGCGCCGCGGTGGGGGTGGGGTTGGCCGGCTGGGTGGTGCGCAGCCGCCGGCTGCTGGCCGCCCGCACCGCGATGGACCGCTGGGTCGCCGAGGTCGCCGCCGGCCTGCGGATGGCGTTGGAGGACCGGGTGCTGGCCACCGAGCATGCTGTACTGGCCGCGCAGATCTCCCTCGTTGAAGCCGGTTAACACTCAGCGGTGTGCCCGCGTTAATCTTCAAGCAGGAAGACAGCCTGTTTCGCGGCCCCGCGGGCGGCCTGTTCCCGGCAACGACCTACGTGGGAGACACGATGACCTCAGCGACCATCCCCGGCCTGGACAACGCGCCCACCACTCATGCGGCCCTGCTGTCCTGGGTCCAGGAAGTCGCCGAGCTGACCCAGCCCGACCGTGTCGTGTTCGCCGATGGCTCCGAGGAGGAATACCAGCGGCTCTGCGACCAGCTGGTGGCCGCGGGCACCTTCACCGCGCTGAGCTCTGATGGCGAGCCGGCGTCGTATTTGGCCCGCTCCACCCCGTCGGACGTCGCCCGGGTCGAGGCCAGGACCTACATCTGCTCCGAGAAGGAGATCGACGCCGGCCCCACCAACAACTGGATGGCCCCGGGTGAGATGCGGGCCATCATGGGCGACCTGTACCGCGGATGCATGCGCGGTCGCACCATGTACGTGGTGCCGTTCTGTATGGGGCCGCTCGGCGCCGAGGACCCCAAGCTGGGGGTGGAGATCACCGACTCCGAATACGTCGTGGTGTCGATGCGGACGATGACCCGGATGGGCCAGGCGGCCCTGGACAAGCTCGGCGACGACAAATTCTTCGTCAAGGCGCTGCACTCGCTGGGCGCGCCGCTGGAACCCGGCCAGTCCGACGTCGCCTGGCCGTGCAGCGACACCAAATACATCACCCACTTCCCGGAGACCCGGGAGATCTGGAGCTACGGCTCCGGCTACGGCGGAAACGCGCTGCTGGGCAAGAAGTGCTACTCGCTGCGGATCGCCTCGGTGATGGCCCGCGACGAGGGCTGGCTGGCCGAGCACATGCTGATCCTCAAGCTGATCTCCCCGGAGAACAAGGCCTACTACATTGCCGCGGCGTTCCCGTCGGCCTGCGGCAAGACCAACCTGGCGATGATCCAGCCCACCATCGACGGCTGGCGCGTGGAGACCCTCGGCGACGACATCGCCTGGATGCGGTTCGGCAAGGACGGCCAGCTCTACGCCGTCAACCCGGAGTTCGGCTTCTTCGGGGTGGCTCCTGGCACCAACTGGAGCTCCAACCCGAACGCGATGAAGACCATCGCAGCCGGCAACACCGTCTTCACCAACGTCGCGCTCACCGACGACGGCGGCGTGTGGTGGGAGGGCCTGGAGGGCGACCCGCAGCACCTCATCGACTGGACCGGTGAAGACTGGACTCCTGATTCGAAAACCCCTGCAGCACATCCGAATTCGCGCTACTGCACCCCGATGTCCCAGTGCCCGACGCTGGCCCCGGAGTGGGACGACCCGCAGGGCGTGCCGATCTCGGCGATCCTGTTCGGTGGCCGGCGCAAGACCACCGTCCCGCTGGTAACCCAGGCCCGCGACTGGCAGCACGGCGTCTTCATCGGCGCCACCCTGGGCAGCGAGCAAACCGCCGCCGCCGAAGGCGCGGTCGGCACCGTGCGCCGCGACCCGATGGCCATGCTGCCGTTCATCGGCTACAACGCCGGCGACTACTGCCAGCACTGGCTGGATCTGGGCAAGAACGCCGACGAGTCCAAACTGCCGAAGGTCTTCTTCGTCAACTGGTTCCGGCGCGGCGATGACGGCCGGTTCCTCTGGCCCGGCTTCGGCGAGAACAGCCGGGTGCTCAAGTGGATCATCGAGCGGGTAGAAGGCACGGCGGGCGGGGTCTCTACCCCGATCGGCATCGTGCCGGGTGCCGGCGACCTGGATGTCAGCGGCCTGGACGTCGATGACACCGACGTCGCCGAGGCGCTGGCCGTACGCCCCGAGGAGTGGCGCGCCGAACTGCCGCAGATCGAGGAATGGTTCGCCTTCCTCGGCGAGAAGCTGCCGACCGGCGTCAAGGACGAATTCGACGCACTCAAGCAACGGCTGGCCGCTCCGACGGCCGACTGAGCCGATGAGCGTCCATCACCCCATCGGCCACCCGGTCGTGGAGACCGTGCACGGCCCGGTCCGCGGCGTGGACGACGGTAAGGCGATGTCCTGGAAGGGAGTTCGTTACGCCGCCCCGCCGATCGGCGAGCTGAGGTTCCGCGCGCCGCAGCCGCCGCAGCGATGGACCGAGGTGCTCGACGCCACCGACTACGGGTCGGTGTGCCCGCAGCCCCCGGTGCCCAATTTCCCGATCGACCTGGGGGCCGGGCAGAGCGAGGACTGTCTGTTCATCAACGTATGGGCGCCGACCGGAACCGCGGCCGGCGACGGCAAACCGGTGATGGTGTGGCTGCACGGCGGGGCGTACGTGCTCGGATCGAGCAGCCAGCCGCTCTATGACGGGCGACGGCTGGCCAGCAGCGGTGACGTCGTCGTCGTCACGCTGAACTACCGGGTCGGTGTGTTCGGTTTCCTGGATCTCTCCGAGCTGGGCGGTGGACGCCGATTCGACTCCAATATCGGTCTGCGGGACGTGCTGGCCGGGCTGCGATGGGTCCAGGACAACATTGCCGCGTTCGGCGGCGACCCGTCGCGGGTGACGGTGTTCGGCGAATCGGCCGGCGCCGGGATCGTGACCACGCTGCTGGCCGTCCCTCAGGCCAAGGGATTGTTCAGCACCGCGATCGCGCAAAGTTCCCCGGCGACCTCGGTCTACGACACCAAGCGGGCCCAGCGGGTCACCCATCAGGTACTCGAGCACCTGGGGATCACCGAGTCCGAGCCGGACCGGTTGATGCAGGTACCGGTACCCGCGTTGCTGGCGGCCACCAAAAAGGTGTTCGACGAGGTCCCGGTGCGCAATCCGGGCACCCTGGCGTTCGTGCCGATCGTCGACGGCGAACTGTTGCACGACTATCCGGTGAAACTGGCCAGGGAGGGCAAGACCCACCCGGTGCCGCTGATCATCGGCACCAACAAGAACGAGGCGGCGCTGTTCCGGCTGATGCGCTCGCCGCTGATGCCGATCACCCCGCGGGCGATCACCTCGATGTTCAACGAGATCGCCGCCGAGCAACCGGATCTGCAGCTGCCCACCGATGAGCAGCTGGGAACGACCTACCGCGGGAAGGCCCGCGGGCTGAGCATCGCCAGCGACGTCGGCTTCCGGATGCCATCGGTTTGGTTCTCCGAAGGGCACAGCCGGGTGGCGCCGGTGTATCTGTACCGGTTCGACTACGCCAGCCCGCTGATGAAGCTGCTGCTGGTCGGCGCGGCGCATGCCACCGAATTGCCTTATGTGTGGGGCACTTTGGGTGCGCCGAAGGACGTCACCCTGAAACTGGGCGGCACCAAACAGGCCAAGGCGGTGTCCAAGCGGATTCGGACCCGGTGGGTCAACTTCGCCACCCACGCCAAACCGTGCGGCGCGCCGGGAGAGCCGGAGTGGACGCCCTATCAAGTGACCGACCGTGCCTGCCTGATCATCGACCGCACCGACCGCATCGTGTACGACGCCGACGCCGACATCCGGGCGGCGTGGGGCACCGACGTCCTGCACTTCCGCTAGGGCGCCGCTATCTCGGGGCTATCCGACGGATGGCCCTCACCGGCTGTGCGCCACGAATTGGCGGGCCTTGATCAGGAACTCGATCTCGTGGGCGACGTCGTTGAGTGGTTCCAGGCTGCGCAGCGAGCGGCAAAGCACCGCCGCGCCCTCCAGCCCGCAGATAGTGGTGTGGGCCAGCGCCGCGGCTTGCGGCGCGTCGAACCCCTCCCGTCGATAGGCCTGTATCGCCGCGTCGCGCCAGCGGCGGAAGATCGCGGCCGCCACCGAGCTGAGTTCCGGCGCTTCCTGGCTCCAGCCGATCGCCGCGGCCAGCACCGGATTGCCGGCCGCGTAGTCACTGCCGGTCAGGACCTCGCTCCACATCTGAACGAACTGCCGCAGCAGTGCGGTGGCGCCGACGTCGGCGGCCCGGTCGATCTTCGCGGTGATCTCGTCCCCGGCGAACTGCAGCGCTTCCCGAAGCAGCTGGGCGCGTCCGTCGGGGAAATGGTGGTACACCGAGCCGCGCGGAGCGCCGCTGCGTGCCAGCACCGCGTCGATGGTCAGGCCGGCTGCCCCGCGCTCCCGCAGCACATCGACCGCGCTCACCAGCATGGCGGTGCGTGTCTCGCCCCGGGTCCGGGCCGCGCCGCGAATCCGAGGCGCGCTCTGCGGGTGGGTGACCACGTCGGCTCGGGTCAAGCGCCGGGCAGGCCGCGCCGTTGGGGCGCGGAGATCATCCCGATGCGGGCTAGGGGTCCCCGCGGCACGATCCGAACTGACCGTAGATCCGGTGCTAGCAGCTGCCAGCGACTCCCGGCCCAGCGGCGTATACGCCAACCGGGAATGTTCACCTCGACCAGCCACATGAGCATTCCTCTCGGTGGTCATAAAATATGGTTATAACCATAATTATGTCCGCTTCGGGTCGCAACAGGACCGGATGTACGGCTGGTTACATGTTGATGACGATCTGTTTGTAAGCCTTAGGGCATAGTTTTGCTGTCCGGGGAGAGCACTAGCACCAGGTTGCTGACCAGCAGCTCACGCACACCCGGCACCGAGGTCAGCCACCATGCCCAGCGCGGGTGGTAGCGCGGGAACGCCGCCACCAGAGCTCCGGTGGACCGGGCCCAGCGCAGCCCGTCGGCGGCCGAGACGGCGAACAGCGATGTGCCGTACTGGTTCTTCGGCGGATGGCCGTGCCGGCGGGTGTAGCGGGCCGCCGCCCGGGCACCACCCAGGTAATGCCACATTCCGGTCTCGTGGCCGCCGAACGGCCCCAGCCACACGGTGTAGGACAGGATGGCCAACCCGCCCGGACGGGTGACGCGCAGCATCTCCGCGCCCAGGAGCCAGGGCTGCGGCACATGTTCGGCGACGTTGGAGGACAGGCAGACATCGACGCTGCCGTCGGCGAACGGCAGCGCCTGCCCGGACGCCCGGACGAAGGCGCCCGGCCCGCCGCGGCCGACCTGGCCGGCGGC
>CAYPTG010000184.1:0-5224 GCA_964413455.1 uncultured Mycobacterium sp.
CCCAGATCGAAGCCGCGGGCATCGCGCAGCGGTGATTCGACTTCGTAGTCCCATCGGGTGCGTTTAGCCCGCTGGATACCGGCCGCGGCGGCATACGCCAGCACCGCCTGGGTGGACGTCAGGATCGGGTTGGCGGTCGGATCCGACGGCGAGGAGATGCCGTACTCCACCTCGGTGCCGATGATCCGCTGCATGGGCAACAGACTAGCGGTGTAGGGATATGCCTCGTCGCGCACAATGAAGGCGTGGCCCAGCAGTCAGCGGACGTCTTCGGGAAGCGCTACGGCGAAGTGCTGCTGGTCGGGATGACCGAATCGGGTCCGCAGGCCGTGGTCTACAACAGCTTCCCGCTCAACGACTGCCCCGCCGAGCTGTGGGACGCGCTGGACGCCGAGGCCATCGCCCGAGACAACGGTGCGCTGACCGCACTGCTCAACGGTCCGCGCTACTGGTTGATGAGCCGGATCGGCAAGAACGCCGGCGGGCCGGCGCAGACCCGCACCTTCGGCGGTATCGAGATGGTCGAGCAGGCGACCGTGCAGCTGTCATCGAACAATCCGCAGCCCTACAGCGTCAACAAGGTCGACCGCCGTGCGGTGTTCACCTTCGCGGCCGGCCGGCCGGTCTTCGAACTGGTCGACGCCGACCGGCGGCGCTGGGTGATGCAGACCTGGAGTCAGGTGGTGGACAAGCACCTGACCCTCGACGACTTGCCCGGCCTGGCGTCGCGACTGACGCTGCCGCCGGGCTGGCGCTACGAAACCCGCACGCTAACAACACCTTTGACGGTGGACACCACCACCCGAGAGGCGCACGTGCTGCAGGACGAGTTGACCAACTCCTACTCGCTGCAGTTCTAGAGCGCCGATCAGACCCGATCGGGATGGAGCATCTCGGCGTCACGTAACTGCTCGGGGATGCCGAACGCATCCACCAGGTCGCGTGCGTGCGGCCGCAGCGAGCGGCAACGCTCGTTGATCCCCCGGGTCACCGCCTTGGCGCGCTCGGTCGAGAGCAACCGGTGCTCCATGAACCAGGCCTTGTCGGCCTCGATCACCGACAGCGCGTAGAGGTCGCACACCATCTCCAGGATGCGGCACGCATCCGGATCCTCGCAGCGGTCAATGCCCGCGATGAACGCCTCCAGCACGGTGCGGTCGATATGGGCGCGGGCGGTGTGCATGACGTGGTCCTGGACGGAGTTGAAGGCGTCGAACGCCGACATCGTCTTGGTTCTGCTCCGCAGCCGCCTGGCCAGCGTGGACAGCAGGTATTCCTCGCGGTCCTCGAACATCTTGGCTTGGGTTCCCCGGTTGAACAGGCTGCCCTCTTCCTCGTTGTCCTGACGGGTGTCGAGGATGGTCTGCATGACGGTCTCGGCGGCGGTGCGTTTGATGACCCGGTCGCCGGCGAAGTTCGCGGCGAACCGGACCCATTCGACCGGGCTCATGCTTTTGATGTCGTCCTGATAGCTGGTGAGCAGCTGCTTGGCCACCAGTTGCAGCAGAACGTGGTTGTCGCCCTCGAAGGTGGTGAACACGTCGGTGTCGGCGCGCAGCTCGACGATCCGGTTCTCCGCCAGATACCCGGCGCCGCCGCAGGCTTCCCGCGCTTCCTGGATGGCGTCGCTGGCGTGCCAGGTGCTGACCACCTTGAGGCCGGCCGCCCGGGACTCCAGCTCACGCTGGTCCTCGGGGTCGGGGTCCTCGGCCATCTGCAGGTCGTTGAGCGCACCGACCAGCTCGTTTTGCGCGAACTGCAGTGCATAGGCACGCGCTACCCGCGGCAGCAACCGGCGCTGGTGGACCAGGTAGTCCATCAGCAGCACTTCCTGCTCGTCGCCCGGAGCGCTGAACTGCCGGCGCTGCAGGGCGTAGCGAACCGCGATGTCCAGGGCCACTCGCGCGGCGGCCGCGGCCGCACCACCGACCGTCACCCGGCCCCGGACCAGGGTGCCCAGCATGGTGAAAAACCGCCGGTTGGGGTTCTCAATCGGTGAGCTGTAGCTGCCGTCGGGCGCCACGTCGGCGAACCGGTTCAACAGGTTTTCCCGCGGCACCCGCACCTGGTCGAACATGATCCGGCCGTTGTCGACGCCGGGCAGACCGCCTTTGTAGTTGCAGTCCGAGGTGGTGATGCCGGGTAGGTCGTCGCCGTTGTCATCGCGGAGCGGTACGACGAAGCAATGCACGCCGTGCTCCTCACCCTGGGTGATCAGCTGGGCGAATACCGCTGCCACTTGGGCGCTTTCGGCCGCTCCGCCGATGTAGTCCTTGCGCGCCGAGGGGGTCGGGGAGTTGATGACGAACTCTTCGGTGTCCGGATCGTAGGTGGCCGTGGTCTCCAGGGACTGCACGTCGCTGCCGTGGCCGGTTTCGGTCATTGCGAAGCAGCCGAGCAGGTCCAGGGTCATCAGCGGACGCAGATAGGCCTCGTGGTGGCGCTCGGTTCCGAGATTCTCGATCGCCCCGCCGAACAGACCCCACAGCACACCGGCCTTGACCATCAGCGACACATCCGACATCGCCGCCATCTCGATCTTGATCACCGCCGCCGCGGCGTCACCGGTGCCGCCGTGGGCCTTGGTGAAGCCGTCCTCGGCGGCCCCGGCCGCCGCGATGATCTTCAACTGCTCATTGACCTGGATGCGGGCCACCGACTTGGTCGGGGTGAAGCGCGGCCGGAACATCTCGCTGGACAGCTGCTCGCGAACCCGGTTTTTGGTGTCGCGCCAACGGCCGTCCAATGCCCGCTGCAGGTTGTCACTCGTCGTGGTCATGGTTCCATCCTGCCTGGACCGATCCGACCGCGGGTCAAACCTCGGCCGACTCGATGGCGGCAGCGGCTTTCGGTGACGGCCACGGCGAGGGAATCGGCCGGGTGCGCACCCGCTGCGGCCACCAGAACCACCGGCCGAGCAGCGCCGCGATCGACGGGGTCATAAAGGACCGGATGATCAGGGTGTCGAACAGCAGACCCAACCCGATGGTGCTGCCCACCTGGGCGAGCATGGTCAGCTCGCTGACCGCCATGGACAGCATGGTGAACGCGAACACCAACCCGGCCGAGGTGACCACCGATCCGCTGCCGCCCATGGCGCGGATGATCCCGGTGTTGATGCCGGCGTGCACCTCTTCTTTCATTCGGGACACCAGTAGCAGGTTGTAGTCGGCCCCGACCGCCAGCAGGATGATGACCGACATGGCCAGCACCATCCAGTGCAGGTTGATCCCGATGATGTGCTGCCAGATCAGCACCGAAAGCCCGAACGACGCGCCGAGGGAGAGCACCACGGTGCCGACGATCACCCCGGCCGCCACCACCGCCCGGGTGAGAATCAGCATGATGATGAAGATCAGGCACAGCGACGCGATTCCGGCGATGATCAGGTCGTAGGCGTTGCCTTCGCTCATGTCTTTGAACATGGCCGCGGTGCCGCCGAGGTAGATCTTCGACCCCTCCAGCGGTGTGCCCTTGATGGCTTCCTTGACCGCGGTCTTGATCTTGTCGATCTTCTCGATGCCCGCCGGCGTCAGCGGGTCACCGTCATGGCTGATGATGAACCGCACCGAGTGCCCATCCGGGGACAGGAACTGCTTCATCCCACGTTTGAAATCGGGATTGTCGAACACCTCGGGCGGCAGATAGAACGAGTCGTCGTTCATCGACGCGTCGAACGCCTCACCCATCGCCGCCGAATCCCCTTGCAGGTCCTCCATCTGGCTCTGCAGCCCCTCCTGGGTGGACTGCATGCTCAGCATTTGGTTCTGCATGTCGCGCATGGTCGCGATCATTTCCGGCATCATCGCGGTCATCTGCGGCATCAGGGCAGTCATCTGCGGCATCAGAGCGTCGAGTTGATGCATCACCGGCAACAGCTCCTGCATGTTGTCGGTCATCAGGTCGATCCCATCGAGGGTGTCGAACACCGACCGCATGGCCCAGCAGACCGGGATGTTGTAACAGTGCGGTTCCCAGTAGAAGTAGTTACGGATCGGACGGAAGAAGTCGTCGAAGTTGGCGATGCCGTCACGCATGGTCTTGATGTCGCCGACCATGATGTCCATCTTTCCGACCATGGTGTGGGTGATGGCGGCCATCTGCTCGGTGACTTCGGACATCTGCTGGGTCAGGCTCTGCATCCGCTCCATCTGGCGGATGTTGACTTCCATGGCGTCGACCTGTTTGAGCATGTTGCGGGTCATGTCGTTCTGGTACTTCTGGGTCAGCTTCTGGGCGGTGCCCTGCATGCTGATCTGAAACGGGATGGAGGTGTGCTTGATGGGTTTGCCGTCCGGCCGGGTGATGGCCTGCACCCGAGAGATCCCCTCCACCCGGAAGATCGCTTTGGCGATCTTGTCGATCACCAGGAAATCCGCCGAGTTACGCAGATCGTGATCGCTTTCCACCATCAGTAGCTCGGGGTTCAGCCGAGCCGAGGAGAAGTGCCGGTCGGCCGCCGCGTAGCCCTCATTGGCCGGCAGATTCGCCGGCAGGTAGCTGCGGTCGTTGTAGTTGGTCTCGTACCCGGGCAGTGTCACCAGACCGACCAGGGCCAGCACCGTCGCACCCACCAGGATCGGGCCGGGCCAGGCCACGATCGCGGCACCGATCTTTCGCCACTGCCGGACCCGCATCGCACGCTTGGGTTCCAGCAGCTTGCCGAACCGGCTGGCCACGCTGATGATGGCCGGCCCGACCAGCAGCGATGAGATCACGACGACGAACATGCCGATCGCCAACGGCACACCGAGGGTCTGAAAGTAGGGCAGCCGGGTGAAACTCAGACAGAAGGTGGCCCCGGCGACGGTCAGTCCGGAGCCCAGCACCACATGCGCGGTTCCGTGGAACATCGTGTAGTAGGCCGATTCCCGGTCTTCGCCGGCACTGCGGGCTTCTTGGTAGCGCCCGATCAGGAAGATCGCGTAGTCGGTTGCCGCCGCGATCGCCAGCATCACCAGCAGGTTGGTGGCGAAGATGGTCAGGCCGATCACGTGGTAGTGGCCCAGGAACGCCACCGTGCCGCGTGCCGCCATCAGACTCAGCACCACCATGCTCATCATGATCAGCAAGGTGGTGAACGACCGGTAGACCACCAGCAACACCACGATGATCACCGTGAAGGTGAGGGCTTCCATCAACCGCAGGCTGCGGTCGGCAGCGATCTGCTGGTCGGCGGCCAGCGCTGTGGGACCGGTGACGTAGGTCTTCACCCCGGGTGGCG
>CAYPTG010000185.1:0-3732 GCA_964413455.1 uncultured Mycobacterium sp.
GGAGCCGATGCGATCGCCGCACCCACACCCAACGCCACCGCCAGCGCACCTACCCGGCCGACAAAACGAGAAGAACTGGACAACACCTCAACGGCAGAAACGTCGGAACCCGACGGAGTGAGCTTGGTCAACACTGGAATGAACCCCTCAAAAAGTTGTGCGGAACTGCTGGTCAACCGGTAAACGGACGCACCGTCTAGGTCGGCTGTGAATGACCTTAGAGGACGGTATCGAATATGTCACGCATAACTGGGGAACTAGGTCAGGCAAGCCTCACACGCTAGGCCGCAACGGGGTCGGCGCGACACCCCATTGCAGGCAGCTCCAGCCGCCGTCGGCGACCGGAGCCAGCGCCACCGCTTCGGTGTTGGCCAGATGGCGCCCGGCGGCAACCCCGGCATCGATACCGGCCAATGTGGCTGCGACCAGGCGAATCGCGGCGGCGTGGCTGACCACGACGATGTCGCGGGTCCAGTGCCGGTCATCTAAATAGTGCGTCCGAAGATCCGACAGCACCGGCAGGTAGCGGTCCAGCACGTCGGCCCCGCTTTCCCCGCCGGGCATCGGCACGCTCAGGTTTCCCTCATGCCAGCCCTGATAGATCGCGTTGAACTCGGCGATCGCGGCGTCGTCGTCGCGATCCTCCAACTCGCCGACCTGCACCTCGTGGACACCGCCGACCTCGGTGACCGGCAGCGCCCACTCGGCACCGATCGCGGCGGCGGTCTGCGCCGCACGACGGGCCACCGAGTGCAACAACAGCCCGGACGGGCCGGTGTGCGAGCGGGCGAACTCTTGGGCCTGCTGCCGGCCCAGCTCGGTGAGCTCGCTGCCCGGCGGGCGGGTGTCCAGCCGTCGCGCCACATTGCCGTGCGACTGGCCGTGCCGGACCAGGATCAGCCGGCCACTCACGACTCGCCCCGGCGCAGCCCGGACAGCCAGCGCTCGGCGTCGTCGAGTTGCGGGGGGACCGAGCCGGCGGCCGCCCCGGTGGGCCACGACCCCAGGTAGCGGACCTCGGTGCAGCGCCGGTGCAGCGCCTTGAGCGCCTCGGCCACCGCGCTGTCATCGATGTGGCCCACGCAGTCCATAAAGAAGATGTAGGTGCCGAGTTCAGTTCTGGTCGGCCGGGACTCGATGCGCGTGAGGTCGATGTCACGTATGCCGAACTCGCTCATCGCCGACACCAGGGCGCCAGGGGCGCTGGCGATCCGCAGCACCACCGAGGTGCGATCGGCGCCGGTGCGCGGCGGGGGCGGGCCGGGGCGTCCCACCAGGACGAAACGGGTGCGGGCGTTGGGTTCGTCGACCACACCGTCGGCCAAGGTGGTCAGTCCGTAGCGCTGGGCGGCCAGCGCGGTGCTGACGCCGGCGTCGGCGCGGCCATCAGCGACGTCACGGGCCGCGGCGGCATTCGAGATCGCCGCGGCCACCTCGGCATCCGGCAGATTCTGGGCCAGCCAGCGGCGCACCTGAGCGGCAGCCACCGGGAACGCCGCCACCGTGCGCACCTGGGCGGCGTCGGCGCCGGGGCGGGTGACGATGCTGAACGCCACGTCCAGGGTCAGCTCGGCGTAGATCTGCAGCGGCGACCCGGCGGCCAGGCTGTCCAGGGTGGGCAGCACGCTGCCCTCGATCGAGTTCTCGATGGGCACGCAGGCCAGATCCGCGGCGCCGCTGCGGACGGCTTCCAGCGCGGCCGGGGTGCTCTCGGTGGGCAGCGGGTCGGGCTCGCCGCCGCCGGGCACCATGGCGGCCGCGGCCATCCCCAGCAGCGCGGTTTCGCTGAACGTGCCCTCGGGTCCGAGATAGGCGATGCGGGCCACGGCCCAACAGTACGGGTCGCTACCGTGTCGGCGTGAGCGACGGCCGGGTACCTGGCGGGGGCGGGGTCTCGGGGGCTGACCGGCGCGCGATGCGCATCGAAGTCGGCGTCATGCTGGCGGTGAGCTTCGGCATCAGCGCGCTGACCGCGATGCTGCAACTGTCCGACGCGCTGCTCTCCGGGCTGGCCGGCCGGCGGGTTCGGTTGAACCCCAACCAATCTCGCTACGACCTGATCAACCTTGGGCTCAATCTGGTGTCCATCGGGCAGCTGGTGGCCTGGGGTGCGCTAGCGCTGTACCTGTTGTGGCGCAGCGGGATTGGGCGGAGCGCTATCGGGCTGGGCCGGCTGCGGCCGCGGGTCGACGTGCTCGGCGGGGCGGGGTTGGCGGCGCTGATCGGCATCCCCGGGCTGCTGCTGTATCTGGTGGCCCGGCATCTGGGCCTCAACGCCGAGGTCGAACCGTCGGCGCTGCACCACTCCTGGTGGCGCATCCCGGTGCTGATCCTGGCCGCATTCGCCAACGGGTTCGCCGAAGAAGTGGTGGTGGTCGGCTACCTGATCACCCGACTGCGGCAACTAGGGCTGGGCCAGGCCCAGGCGGTGTGGGTATCCAGCCTGCTGCGCGGGACCTACCACCTGTATCAGGGCATCGGCGCCGGGCTGGGCAACGTGGCGATGGGGCTGGTGTTCGGCGCGGTGTGGTTGCGCACCGGGCGACTGTGGCCGCTGGTGATCGCCCACGGGATCATCGACTCAGTCGCCTTCGTCGGGTATGTGCTGCTGTCGGGGCAGGTGGAGTGGTTGAGGTGAAGCTCCATCGATGCGCGCTCAATCAGGGCATCCGGTGCGTAAATTGACCTGGTGAACCAGGACCGGCGGCGGGGAGGCGGCGAGCCGACCCGGCGGCACGGAGGCGACCAGCCGACTTGGCGGCCACGAGGCGACGAGCCGACCGAGCGGATCGCACCGGTGCGGCCCGGGCCGCCACCGCCGCGGGTTGCTCCGCCGCCGCGAAGTGCACCACCACCGCGGGTTGCTCCGCCGCCGCGAAGTGCACCACCGCCTCGGGTGACGCCCCCGCTCTGGCCGCCACCGGCTCCCGCACCGCGGCGACGGCCGCCACCGCCCCCTCCGCCGCGACGCCAGCCGCCACCGCTACGCCCGCTCAAACCCGAGGAACCCTCACAGGTCATCCCGCGCGGCCCCGGGCGCTGGCCGGCTGCACCGGTCCCGCCACCGGCACCGCCGCGGCTACCTCCGCCACCACGGCTACCACCCCCACCTCGCTTGCCACCGCCGCCCCGGGAGGCGGCACCGCTGCCGGCAGCGCCACCCCGGGAGCCGCCTACCCCCCATCGGCACCGTCCACCCCGGATGCCGCCGCCACGCCGCGAGCCACCGCCACCCACCCGGATCGACACCCGCCGGCCTCCACGCCAATGGCGCCTGCCGGCCCGTCCGCCGGGCGGCTGGTTGCGCCGGATCGCCCGGGTCAGCATCGCCGCGGTGCTGATCGCCGCCACGGTCGGGGTGATCACCGCCGTCTGGGTGGAGTTCTCGCTGCACCGGATCCCGGTGCTGGCCAACTACGACGGCCGGCCCGGCGGCGGAGCCGGCACCAACTGGCTGCTGGTCGGCTCCGACAGCCGCGACGACCTCAGCCCCGAGCAGCAGCAGGCGCTGGCCACCGGCGGGGACGTCGGCGCCGGACGCACCGACACCATCCTGCTGGTGCACATCCCCGGGCTGCTCTCCAGCGAGCCGGCCACCATGGTGTCGATCCCCCGCGACTCCTACGTGCAGATCCCCGGCTACGGCATGGACAAGATCAACGCGGCCTTCGCCGTCGGCGGGGCGGCCCTGCTGGCGCAGACCGTGGAGATCAACACCGGGCTGCGGCTGGA
>CAYPTG010000185.1:3832-5221 GCA_964413455.1 uncultured Mycobacterium sp.
TGTGGCTGAACCCGTGGCGGTGGTACGCGGTGCCGCATGCCACGCTGGCGGCGCTGGCCGTGGACCGCGGCGCCCACGTCTGGAGTCTGGCCGCACTCGGCTGGGCACTGCACGGGGCGCCGGCCACCATCACCGTGCCGATCGGCGAATTCACCATCAACGACTCCGGCGACGTGGTGGTGTGGGACTCCAGCGCCGCCGGTGCGCTGTTCGAGGCACTGCGCACCGATTCGCCTGTCCCGCAACAGGTTGTGGACGGGCAGCCCTAGCCGGGCGACGATGCGGCGCAGCGCAGCGAGCCGCTGAGGAGCCCGGCGACGCGGCGGAGCCCCGCAACGCGGCCTTAGCTATCCGTCTCGACCGCGCCGGTAAGCCCGTTCTGTAACCACGCCTTGGTGCGACCCGGATGGTTGGTGGCGATCCAGCCCACCCCGACATCGCGGCAGAACTCCACGTCCTCATAGTGATCGACGGTCCAGCAGTACATGGCGCGGCCCTGGGCGGCCGCCCGATCCACCAGCTCCGGATGCTCGCGCAGCGTGGCGATCGACGGGCCGACGGCGGTAGCCCCGACAGTGGTCGCCGCACTACCGCCCAGGTAGCGCGAGGTTTCGCCGAGCAGGACGGTCGGCAACAGCGGCGCGGACCGCCGGATGCGCCACATCGCGGCGGCCGAGAACGACATCAGCACCGCCCGAGACAGATCGGCCGACGCCGGTGCGGCCAGGCCGTAGCGATGCAGCATGGCCAGCACCTTGGCCTCCACCAGTGCGCCGTAGCGCACCGGGTGTTTGGTCTCGATGAACACCTTCACCGGACGCTGCCAGTCCAGCACCAAGGTCAGTAGATCCTCCAGGGTCAGCAGACCGGTATCGCCGGCGCTGCCGTCCGGTCGCCAGCTGGAATGCCAAGCACCCCAATCGAATTGGCGTAGCTCCGCCAGCGTCATGTCACTGACCAGTCCGGTGCCGTTGGAGGTGCGGTCCACCCGGCGGTCGTGCACACACACCAGGTGCCCGTCGCGGGTGAGGCGCACATCGCACTCCACCCCGTCGGCGCCCTCCTGCAGCGCGACGTCGTAGGCGGCCAGCGTGTGCTCCGGACGATCGGCCGAGGCACCCCGATGCGCCACCACAAACGGGTGCGCACCGTGCGCGACGGCGTCCGGCGACACCGGCCTCTCCAACGACATAGCCCTATGTTGCCGGTTCCGGTTCCCGGGACTCAACAACCTCCGCGTCCGCGGCGTCGTGGTCGGGTTCCGGCGGCTCGGACTCGGCCGGCTCGGCGGCGTCGCTGTCGGACACCGGTGCCTCGCCGGTCGGCTCGCCGGCGAGCACTACCCAACGATGCTCACGCGGCCGCTCCACCGGCCGGGCGGCGAATCCG
>CAYPTG010000186.1:0-5215 GCA_964413455.1 uncultured Mycobacterium sp.
GATTCCGAGCCGGACTGGGGTCCGTTCGCCGCGCCGACCGCACCGCCGGACGCGCCCAACGTGCTGTACCTGGTGTGGGACGACGTCGGCATCGCGACCTGGGACTGCTTCGGTGGGCTGGTGGAGATGCCGGCGATGAGCCGGATCGCGCAGCGCGGGGTGCGGCTGAGCCAGTTCCACACCACCGCGCTGTGCTCACCGACCCGTGCGGCGCTGCTCACCGGGCGCAACCCCACCAGCGTCGGCATGGCCACCATTGAGGAGTTCACCGACGGGTTCCCCAACTGCAGCGGGCGGATTCCGGACGACGCCGCTCTGCTCTCAGAGGTGCTCGTCGAGCGCGGCTACAACACCTACTGCGTCGGCAAGTGGCATCTGACGCCGTTGGAGGAGTCCAATCTTGCTGCCACCAAACGACATTGGCCGCTGGGCCGCGGTTTCGAGCGGTTCTACGGTTTCCTGGGCGGGGAGACCGATCAGTGGTATCCCGAACTGGTCTACGACAATCATCCGGTCGAACCGCCGGGCACCCCCGAGGACGGCTACCACCTGTCGGCGGACCTGGCCGACAAGGCCATCGAGTTCATCCGGGACTCCAAGGTGATCGCACCGGACAAGCCGTGGTTCACCTACCTGTGCCCGGGCGCCGGGCACGCCCCGCACCACGTCTTCAAAGAATGGGCCGACCGCTATGCCGGCCGCTTCGACATGGGCTATGAGCGCTACCGCGAGATCGTGCTGGACAACCAGAAGCGGATGGGCATCGTGCCCGCCGACACCGAGCTGTCCCCGATCAACCCGTATGCCGGCGTCACCGGCCCGGCCGGCCAGCCATGGCCCGAGCAGGACACCGTGCGCGAGTGGGAGTCGTTGTCGGAGCAGGAGAAACGGCTGTTCTCCCGGATGGCCGAGGTGTTCGCCGGATTCCTGTCCTACACCGACGCCCAGATCGGCCGGGTGCTGGACTACCTGGAGGAATCCGGGCAGCTGGACAACACCATCATCGTGGTGATCTCCGACAACGGCGCCAGCGGCGAAGGCGGGCCCAATGGGTCGGTCAACGAGGTCAAGTTCTTCAACGGCTACATCGACACCGTGGCCGACAGCCTGCGGTTCTACGACGAGCTCGGCGGCCCGCAGACCTACAACCACTATCCGATCGGCTGGGCGATGGCATTCAACACGCCCTACAAGCTGTTCAAGCGCTACGCCTCCCACGAGGGCGGTATCGCCGACACCGCGATCATCTCCTGGCCGGCCGGGATCAGCGCGCACGGCGAGGTCCGGGACAACTACATCAACGTCGCCGACGTCACCCCCACGATTTACCAGCTGCTCGGCATCACTGCCCCCGAGGTGGTCGGTGGCGTCCCGCAGAGACCGTTGGAAGGTGTGAGTTTCGGTGCGGCCCTTACTGATCTGGATGCCGACACCGGTAAGAAGACCCAGTTCTACACCATGCTGGGCACCCGCGGGATCTGGCAGGACGGCTGGTTCGCCAACACCGTTCATCCGGCCAGCCCATCGGGGTGGTCGCATTTCGATGACGACCGCTGGGAGCTGTTCAACATCGCCGCCGACCGCAGCCAGTGCCACGATCTGGCGGCCGAACACCCGGAGAAGCTGGCCGAGTTGCAGCAGCTGTGGTTCGCCGAGGCCGCCAAGTACAACGGGCTGCCACTGGGCGACCTCAACGTCTTCGAAACGTTCCTGCGGTTCCGGCCGACGATGACCGCCGGGCGCACCACCTTCACCTACTACCCGGGCACCGCGCCGGTCGGCCTGGGCGCGGTGGTGGAGCTGCGCGGGCAGTCCTTCTCGGTACTCGCCGAAATCACCCTCGACGACGACGCGGAGGTGGCCGGCGTCATCTACAAGCAGGGTGCCGGGCACGGTGGGCATACGCTGTTCGTCGACGGCGGGCGGTTGCGCTACGTCTACAACTTCATGGGCGAGGATGAACAGCTGGTCAGCGCGCCCGAACCGCTGCCGCGAGGCAAGCACATCGTCGGGGTGCGCTACGAGCGCACCGGCACCGTCGAGGGCGCCATCACTCCGCTGGGCGTGGTGTCGCTGTACGTCGACGACGCGGTGGTGGCCACGCTGGGCGGGGTGCGCACCCACCCGGTGACCTTCGGGCTCTCCGGCGGCGGAGCCGAGGTGGGCCGCAACAGCGGCCAGCCGGTGAGTAGCGCCTATTCAGCGCCGTTCGCCTTCACCGGCGGTGACATCACCAAAGTCGTGGTGGACGTCTCGGAGGCGTCCTATCTGGACCGGGAGCGAGAACTGGCCGCGGCGTTCGCCCGGGACTAACGGGTGCTGACCGAGCTGATGTCGCTGCCCGGCGGCTCCTACCGGATGGGCTCGACGAGTTTCTATCCTGAGGAAGCGCCGATCCACACGGTGCGCGTCGGGCCGTTCGCCATCGAAGCTCACCCGGTGACCAACGCGCAGTTCGCCGCGTTCGTTGAAGCCACCGGCTACCTGACCGTCGCCGAGCGGCCGCTGGACCCGGGGCTGTATCCCGGTGTGGCGCAACAGGATTTGGTGCCCGGCTCGCTGGTGTTTACCGGCACCGCCGGACCGGTCAACTTCGGCGACTGGCGGCAATGGTGGGACTGGCGACCCGGCGCGAACTGGCGAGCACCCTTCGGGGCGGGTAGCGACGTCGACGGCAAGGACGAGCACCCGGTCGTCCAGGTGGCCTACCCCGACGCCGCGGCCTACGCCGCCTGGGCTGGCCGGCGGTTGCCTACCGAAGCCGAGTGGGAGTACGCGGCGCGGGCCGGCGCCGTCACCACCTACCCGTGGGGGGAAGAGCCGCGGCCGGACGGACGGCTGATGGCCAACACCTGGCAGGGCCGTTTTCCGTACCGCAACGATGGCGCGCTGGGCTGGGTGGGCACCTCACCGGTGGGGGTGTTCCCGGCCAACGGCTTCGGGCTGGTCGACATGATCGGCAATGTCTGGGAGTGGACCAGCACGGTGTACTCGGCGCACCACGTCATCGATGCGCCGTCCAACTCATGCTGCCCGATCCCGGCTGAGGCCGACCCGGTCGATCAGGACCGCTGGGTGCCCGACCCGACCGTCGTGCAGACCCTCAAAGGCGGCTCGCACCTGTGCGCGCCGGAGTATTGCCACCGCTACCGGGCCTCGGCGCGCTCCCCGCAGTCCCAGGACAGCTCGACCACCCACATCGGGTTCCGCTGCGTCGCCGACCCACCCTGACTGCCGAGGTCGACGTTTTGGCGCGTTCCACTCGATCTTTCGCGCCCGTTTGTCGGTTTGGGCGGTTAGTACGGCGGCGACAAACCTTCAAACATGGGGAAGTGCTTGACATTTCGGGTCAACGGTCGTGTGCCGAGCCCGATAGCGGTGGCCGCGATCACGAGATCGGCGGAATCCACACCACGGTTGCCGGGCAACCATCGTCGTCCGAGTTGACCGGCGATCTCGGCGAGGCGCTCATCGAGCGGGTGCCAGACGAACGCACCCAGCAAGGTCCGCGTGGCGGGCTCTTCTTCGGGCCGCATACCGGCGAGGACTTCGAGTCGGGTGATCTCGCTGGCGTGCAGCGGGCCGTCGGCGCGGGCGGTGGACAGGGCGGCTCTCGCGGCGGGCTCGCCGCGCAGGACGTCGATCATGACTGAAGTGTCGACAACGATCATCGCGTCGCGATATCGGCGAGTCTTCGACCCGTGCGGATCTGTTCGACGTATTGCGCACCGTCCAAGTCGCGCCCGGTCCACGCGCCAAAAGCGGCGTCGATGGCCCTAAGGTCGGCGTTGGCGTCGCGGTTCGGACCATAAGCCTGGCTTACTGCCTCCCGAATTAGCGCAGATATGGATCGTCCGGTGCGTTTCGATTCCTGATCGAGCAACCGGCGGTCCTCTTCGGTGAGGGAAATCTGAGTCCGCAACATGATGTAATATTACATCAATATTCGCTGCGTCGCTGCGTCGCTGCGTCGCTGACCCGCTCTGACCGCCGAGGTCGACGTTTTGGCGCGTTTCACTCGATCTTTCGCGCCCGTTTGTCGGTTTGGGCGGTGGTGGCGCTGCGGTGATGCTGCGGCGATTTGGCCGGCGGCACAGGCGTCGCCTAAACTCAACGGGTTGCCTCGGGCAGACCTCGGCCGGCTTCGCAAGAAGTTTGGCCCTGCGTGCCCTGGCGGTGACAAAGACCACGCACGACGGGTTCCTTTCGGCTTGCGCCGAAAGTTCTCCCGCGCGTGCACAACCGAGGGAGATCTGGTGATTCAGCAGGAATCGCGGCTCAAGGTTGCCGACAACACCGGCGCCAAGGAGATCTTGTGCATCCGGGTGCTCGGCGGCTCGGGGCGGCGCTACGCCGGTATCGGCGACATCATCGTCGCGACCGTCAAGGACGCCATCCCGGGCGGCAACGTCAAGCGCGGTGACGTGGTCAAGGCCGTGGTGGTGCGCACCGTCAAGGAGCGTCGCCGCCCGGACGGCAGCTACATCAAGTTCGACGAGAACGCCGCCGTCATCATCAAGAACGACAACGACCCGCGTGGCACCCGCATCTTCGGCCCGGTCGGCCGCGAGCTGCGGGAGAAGCGCTTCATGAAGATCGTCTCGCTGGCCCCGGAGGTGCTGTAGATGAAGGTCCACAAGGGCGACACCGTGCTGGTCATCGCCGGTAAGGACAAGGGCGCCAAGGGCAAGGTGCTGCACGCCTACCCGGAGCGCAATCGAGTGCTCGTCGAGGGCGTCAACCGGATCAAGAAGCACACCGCCAACTCGGCCAACGAGCGCGGTGCATCCTCGGGCGGCATCGTCACCCAGGAAGCCCCGATCCACGTCTCCAACGTGATGGTCGTCGACTCCGACGGCAAGCCCACCCGCATCGGCTACCGCGTCGACGAAGAGAGCGGCAAGCGGGTCCGCATCTCCAAGCGCAACGGCAAGGACATCCAGGCATGACCTCAGTGGAAGAGAAAGTTCAGCCGCGGCTCAAGACGCGCTACCGCGAAGAGATCCGCGACGCGCTGAACAAAGAGTTCGCCTACGCCAACGTGATGCAGATCCCCGGGATCGTCAAGGTGGTCGTGAACATGGGCGTCGGTGACGCCGCTCGCGACGCCAAGCTGATCAACGGCGCGGTCAACGACCTGGCGCTGATCACCGGTCAGAAGCCGGAGATCCGCAAGGCCACCAAGTCCATCGCCCAGTTCAAGCTGCGCGAGGGC
>CAYPTG010000187.1:0-1447 GCA_964413455.1 uncultured Mycobacterium sp.
GGGTGGCCGCCGGCTGGGGCCCGTACGAGGTCACCGCCGACCGTGACAACGCCACCGGCGCCGCCGCCGCCCGCTACGCCCAGGACCCTCCAATGCGCACACCCTGACCGGTGACGGCATGGGCATCGTCTTCCGTAAGGGACTTCCGTTGGAGGACATGGAGTTCCTCCAGTTCCACCCGACCGGACTGGCAGGCCTGGGCATCCTGATCTCCGAGGCGGTGCGCGGCGAGGGCGGACGGCTGCTCAATGGCGAAGGCGAACGCTTCATGGAGCGGTATGCGCCGACGATCGTCGACCTTGCCCCACGCGACATCGTCGCCCGGTCCATGGTGCTCGAAGTGCTGGAGGGGCGCGGCGCCGGCCCGCACAAGGACTACGTCTACATCGACGTCCGCCACCTCGGCGAGGACGTACTGGAAGCGAAACTGCCTGATATCACCGAGTTTTCGCGCACCTACCTGGGTGTGGACCCGGTCACCGAACTGGTCCCGGTCTACCCGACCTGCCACTACGCCATGGGCGGCATCCCGACCACGGTGATCGGAGAAGTGTTGCGCGACAACACCTCCGTGGTGCCCGGTCTCTATGCCGCCGGCGAATGCGCCTGCGTGTCGGTGCACGGCGCCAACCGGCTGGGCACCAACTCGCTGCTGGACATCAACGTCTTCGGGAGACGCGCCGGACTGGCCGCCTCCTACTACGCCGCGGGCAACCCGCATGTGGACCTGCCGACCGAGCCGGCCGCGATGGTCGTCGACTGGGTGGCCAACATCCTCTCCGAGCACGGCGAGGAGCGGGTCGCCGACATCCGCGGCGAACTGCAGCAGACGATGGACAACAACGCCGCGGTGTTCCGCACCGAGGAAACCCTCAAACAGGCGCTCACCGACATCCACGCACTCAAGGAGCGGTACTCGCGAATCTCGGTGCACGACAAGGGAAAGCGCTACAACAGCGACCTGCTGGAGGCCATCGAACTGGGCTTCCTGCTGGAACTGGCCGAAGTCACCGTGGTCAGCGCGCTCAACCGCAAGGAGTCTCGCGGCGGGCACGCCAGGGAGGACTACCCCAACCGCGACGACACCAACTACATGCGTCACACCATGGCCTACAAGGAGGGCAGTGGGCTGCTCTCCGACGTCCGGCTGGACTACAAGCCGGTGGTACAGACCCGCTACGAGCCGATGGAGCGTAAGTACTGACATGAGCGCACCCGTTGCACCCGGTTCGGTGATGGTGACCCTGAAGATCGCCCGCTTCGATCCGGAGAACCCCGACCGGTTCGCCGATTCCGGCGGCTGGCAGAGCTTCCGGGTGCCGTGTCTGCCCAGCGACCGACTGCTGAACCTGCTGATCTACGTGAAGTCCTACCTGGACGGGACGCTGACCTTCCGCCGCTCGTGCGCGCACGGGGTGTGCGGTTCGGACGCCATGCGGATCAACGG
>CAYPTG010000187.1:1547-5182 GCA_964413455.1 uncultured Mycobacterium sp.
TCCGCCGCTCGTGCGCGCACGGGGTGTGCGGTTCGGACGCCATGCGGATCAACGGCGTCAACCGGCTGGCCTGCAAGGTGCTGATGCGCGATCTGCTGCCGAAGAAGGCTGACAAGGCGTTGACCATCACCGTCGAACCGATCCGCGGGCTGCCGGTGGAGAAGGATCTGGTGGTCGACATGGAACCGTTCTTCGACGCCTACCGGGCGGTCAAGCCCTACCTGATTACCAGCGGCAACCCGCCCACCCGAGAGCGCATCCAGAGTGCGGAGGACCGGGCCCGCTACGACGACACCACCAAATGCATCCTGTGCGCGTGCTGCACCACCAGCTGCCCGGTGTACTGGAACGAGGGCAGTTACTTCGGGCCGGCGGCGATCGTCAACGCGCACCGGTTCATCTTCGACAGCCGCGACGAGGGGGCGGCCGAGCGGCTGGAAATCCTCAACGACGTCGACGGCGTCTGGCGCTGCCGGACCACGTTCAACTGCACCGACGCCTGCCCGCGTGGTATCGAGGTGACCAAGGCGATCCAGGAGGTCAAGCGCGCGCTGATGTTCGCTCGCTGACGATGCGGCGCGCAAGCGCCGAGAAGGAGTCGCCCGATGACGACAACAGTGGAAAGCAAAGGCCTCAAGGGTGGCGCCCTGGGGCTGCTGTCCAGCGTCGTGGTCGGGATGGCCTCCACCGCGCCGGCCTACTCACTGGCCGCCAGCCTCGGGCTGATCGTGGCCTCCGGCGGCGGCGCCCTGCTGGCCGGTGTCAAAGCCCCGGCGATCATCATCATGGCGTTCATCCCGATGTGGATGATCGCAGTGGCCTACCAGGAACTGAACAAGGCCGAGCCCGACTGCGGCACCACCTTCACCTGGGCGACCCGGGCGTTCGGGCCGCTGGTCGGCTGGCTCGGTGGCTGGGGCATCATCGCCGCCGACGTCATCGTGATGGCCAACCTGGCCCAGATCGCCGGCTCGTATTCGTTCACCTTCGTCGGCGGGCTGGGCTGGACCTCAGCGGCCAGCCTGGCCAACAGCACATTGTGGTCGACGGTCGCCGGCGTCATCTGGATCATCCTGATGACCTACATCTGTTATCGCGGCATCGAGGTGTCGGCCCGCATCCAATACGCCCTGCTGGGCATCGAGCTGGTCATCCTGGCGGTGTTCGCGGCGGTCGCACTGATCAAGGTCTACACCGGACACGCCGAGACATACTCGATCACCCCGTCGCTGCACTGGTTCTGGCCGGCCGGGCTGAGTTTCGGCGACGTGATCGCACCGGCCCTGCTGACCGCGATCTTCATCTACTGGGGCTGGGACACCGCGGTGGCGTGCAACGAGGAGTCCGAGGACCCCAGCCGCATCCCCGGGCGGGCCGCCGTCATCTCGACGGTGCTGCTGCTGGTCACCTATGTGATGGTGTCGGTGGCCACCATCGCGTTCGCCGGCGTCGGCACCGAGGGAATCGGCCTGGGCAACCACGAGAACGCCAACGACGCTTTCGCCGCGATCGGACCGGAACTGTTCGGCGACGGGATCTTCGGCAAGATCGGCCTGATGCTGCTCGCGGCGTCCATCCTCACCTCGGCGTCGGCCTCGACTCAGACGACGATCCTGCCCACCGCGCGCACCACCCTGTCGATGGGCGTCTACCGGGCGCTGCCGAGTTCGTTCGCCAACATCCACCGCCGTTACCTGACGCCGACCACCTCGACGGTCGCGATGGGTGTGGCGTCGATCGTGTTCTATGTGCTGTTCACCATGATCAGCCCGAACCTGCTGGTCGCACTCATCGGCTCGGTGGGGCTGACCATCGCCTTCTATTACGGGCTGACCGGCTTCGCCTGCGCCTGGTTCTACCGGCACAATCTCACCGACTCGCTGCGCGATCTGTTCATGCGCGGGGTGGTGCCGCTGGCCGGCGGGGTCATCCTCACCGCGGTGTTCGTCTACGGCCTGATCCAGTACGCCAAACCGGACTGGCTGACCGACGAGGACGGCAACAACATCACCATCTTCGGCTTCGGCGCGGTGGCGGTGGTCGGTGTCGGTGCGCTGGCGCTCGGGGTGCTGGCGATGGTGGCGTGGTGGATCGCCGCGCCGGAGTTCTTCCACGGGCTGACCCTGCCGCGGCGCTCCAGCACCGATCTGCTGCTGGTGCCGGCCGGCAACGTCGAGCCGACGCTCGGACTGCCGGACTCCGGTGACATGCCGACGGTGATCGCGCCCGACCTGTCGAACCTGCCGCCCGGGGAGACCGCGATCAACCCGGAGACCGGTGAGGAGTTCACCAAAGGCGGCTAGAGCGCCGCATTTGCGTGCACAATCAAACGATGCGCGATTCCAGGAATTCGGCCAGCCGAATTCCGATCCGCGCCGTGTCTCCCGAGCATTCGGCGGCCCATTCCGGGCCGGTGCACATCGACGACATGTCCAAGGCCATCATCGAGAAACTGCAGCAGGACGGCCGCCGTTCCTACGCCGCGATCGGTAAGGCCGTCGGCCTGTCGGAGGCCGCCGTACGCCAGCGGGTGCAGCGGCTGGTCGACTCCGGTGTCATGCAGATCGTCGCGGTCACCGATCCGATGCAGCTGGGTTTCTCCCGGCAGGCGATGATCGGTATCCGCTGCCAGGGTGACGTCACCAAAGTGGCCGACCGGCTGGCCCAACTCGACTCGGTGGACTATGTGGTGCTCACCGCCGGTAACTTCGACGCCATCGTCGAAGTGGTGTGCGCCGACGACGCGGAGCTGCTACAGCTGCTCAACACCGAGATCCGCGCGATGCCCGGCGTGACCTCCACCGAGACTCTGGTGTATCTGAAACTCGTTAAGCAACAATACAATTGGGGAACTCGATGACACCGGACCGGTACTCGGAACTTTCCAGGAAGGCCGATCGGCACCTGTGGGGCCACTTCGCCCGGCACGGCAAAGGCATCACCCCGCCGATCATCACCCGAGGCGAGGGGGTGTACATCTGGGACAGCACCGGCAACCGTTACATCGACGGGCTGTCCGGGTTGTTCACCTGCCAAATCGGGCATGGCCGCAAGGAGCTGGCCGAGGCCGCCGCCAAGCAGGCCGAGACGCTGGAGTTCTTCCCGCTGTGGTCCTATGCCACCGAGCCGGCGATCGAACTGTCGGCCCGGCTGGCCGGCTACGCCCCCGGCGACCTGAACCGGGTGTTCTTCACCACCGGCGGCGGTGAGGCCGTGGAAAGCGCCTGGAAACTGGCCAAGCAGTACTTCAAGCTCAAGGGCAAACCCGGCAAATTCAAGGTCATTACCCGGGCCAACGCCAACCACGGCACCCCGCAGGCCGCGCTGGCGATCACCGGTCTGCCGGCCTTCAAGATCCCGTTCGAGCCGATCGCCCCGGGCGGGTTCCGGGTGCCCAACACCAACTGGTACCGGGCGCCGGAGCCACACAACACCGACATCAAGGAGTTCGGCCGGTGGGCGGCCGACCGGATCGCCGAAGCCATCCAGTTCGAAGGCGCCGACTCGGTGGCCGCGGTGTTCCTGGAACCGGTGCAGAACGCCGGCGGCTGCTTCCCCCCGCCGCCGGGATATTTCGAGCGGGTCCGCGAGATCTGCGACGAGTACGACGTGCTGCTGGTGTCCGACGAAACCAT
>CAYPTG010000188.1:0-591 GCA_964413455.1 uncultured Mycobacterium sp.
TTGAGACGAACCAGGTTTCAAATGCGCTCGGCGGCGCATACACACCGGCATCGAGCAAGGCGTGGAAGAACGGCGGGAAGCGCCAGGTCTCACTTCCCCGGGCCGCGGCGTAGTCGGTCACCGGTTGCTGGGCGAAAAACACCGACACGAAGTTGCCGGCCCGGGCCACCTGGTGGGCCACCCCGACCTCCGACAAGGATTCGGACAGCAGCTCGGCCAGCCGGTTGGCGTTGGAATCCAATGTGGCGTAGACGGTTTCGTCGGCGTGCCGCAGAGTGGCCAATCCCGCGGCCACCGCCACCGGGTTCCCGGAGAGCGTGCCCGCCTGATACACCGGCCCGAGCGGGGCCAGCCGTTCCATCACCTCGGCACGCCCGCCGAACGCCGCCGCCGGCAGGCCGCCGCTCATCACCTTGCCGAAGGTGAACAGGTCGGCGTCCACCGGATCGATTCCGTACCAACCGGATCGGCTCATCCGGAAGCCGGTCATCACCTCGTCGAGGATGAGCAGTGCGCCATGTTCGGCGGTGATCCGGCGCAGCGCTGCGTTGTAGCCGGGCCGCGGGGCGACCGCGCCCATGTTGCAGGGGC
>CAYPTG010000188.1:601-5110 GCA_964413455.1 uncultured Mycobacterium sp.
TCGTTGTAGGGCAACACAATGGTGTCCGCGGCGCTGGCACCGGTGCCCCCCGGCGATGACGGCAGCCCCAGGGTGGCCACTCCGGAGCCGGCGTCGGCCAGCAGCGCGTCGACGTGGCCGTGGTAGCAGCCGGAGAACTTGACGATCGCCGGCCGGCCGGTGAAGCCGCGGGCCAGCCGCACCGCGCTCATGGTGGCCTCGGTGCCGGAGTTCACCAGCCGCACCCGCTCTACCGGCGCGACCCGGTCGATGATCTCGGCGGCCAGCTCGGTCTCCCCCGGCGTCGGCGCCCCGAAGGATAGGCCGCAAGCGGCCGCGCGCTGCACCGCCTCCACCACCGCCGGGTGGGCGTGCCCCAAGATCATCGGCCCCCATGAGCACACCAGGTCCACGTACCGGTTGTCGTCGGCGTCGGTGAGCCAGCAGCCCTCCGCCGAGGTGATGTAGCGCGGGGTGCCGCCGACCGAATTGAACGCCCGCACTGGCGAATTCACCCCGCCGGGGATCACCGCGCAGGCCTGCTCGAACAGCCGTGCCGAGGCCGCCGACCGGGCGGCGACGACCTGATCGGTACCGCTCATGGCCACCAGTGTCCCAGCCCGGACGACGGGCACCGCGACAGGGCATCCGATTCCCCTTACGGGCACCCTAAGTTTGTGTATCCTAACCTAATGTCCGTGGTCTCTGACTTGATGAGTCGGCGGTCGATGTCCGTCGACGGCGCAGTGTCCGCAAGCGGTGCGACGTTGGCCGGCCTGAGTAAGGGCCAACGCGCCCGAGTCGTCGGCTATGCCGACAACGCCGCCCCGCACACCGTCCGGCGGTTATTCGACCTCGGCCTGGTACCCGGCATTGAAGTCCTCATGATCCGGCGTGCCCCGCTGCGGGATCCGGCGATCTTCCGGGTGGGTGACTACGAGATCGCGCTGCGCGACGAGCAGTCCCGCTGCATCCTGGTGGATCTGGCGAGTTGAGCGGCCACGATCACTGCGGTGGAGGCACAGCCACCGCCCAGCACACCGGACTGACCCGTTTTGCCGTGGTTGGTAGCCCGAATTCGGGCAAGACCACGCTGTTCAATGCGATGACCGGGATGCATGCCAAGACCGGCAACTATCCGGGCGTCACCGTCTCCCGCTACGAGGGCCGGGTGAGGCTCGGTGGCGGCCACCACGACGTCGTACTGGAAGACCTGCCCGGCACCTACAGCCTGGACCCGATCAGCCCCGACGAACAGATCGTCGTCGACGCGCTGGATAGCCAGCACGCCGACCACGTCGAGACCCCCGACGCGCTGTTTATGCTGCTCAACGCGACCACGCTGCGACGCTCGCTGGGCCTGCTGGCTCAGGTGCTGCACACCGGGCTGCCGGTGGCGGTGGTATTGACCTTCACCGACGACCTGGCTCGTCGCCAGGGACGGCTGGACACCGCGGCACTGAGCCGCACCCTGGGCCTGCCGGTGGTGTCGGTGGTCTCCGGTGACCGCGACGGGGTGGCCGCGGTGCGGGCGCTGATGGCCGACCCGGATTCCTGGAGCCAGCCGGTGGTGCCGCCACCCACCGACGCGGTGCAGGTCACCGGGTGGGTGGATTCGGTGCTGTCCTCGGCGGGCTACCAGCTGCCCGACGTCGACCGGCGCACCCGCCGGATCGATTCGGTGCTGCTGCATCCAGTGTTGGGCACGGTGATCTTCCTGCTCACCATGTTCGTCTTCTTCCAGATCATCTTCACCATCGCCACCCCGCTGCAGGACCACGTCCAAGGCTTCTTCGACTGGCTGGGCGGAGTGGTCAGCGACCACGTATCGATACCGTGGCTCTCCAGCTTCTTGTCCAAGGCGCTCATCGGCGGCGTGGGCACGGTGCTGACGTTCCTGCCACAGATCATGTTGCTGTTCGTCCTGATCGCGATCCTCGAAGGCACCGGTTACCTGGCCCGGGCGGCGTTCCTGATGGATCGGGTGATGGCCAAGGTCGGGCTGGAAGGACGAGCCTTCGTGGCGTTGCTGTCCTCGATGGCCTGCGCGATCCCCGGGATTATGGCAACCCGGTCGCTGCCGTCGGCCAAAGACCGGCTGGCCACCATGATGGGTGCGCCGC
The DNA here is from genome assembly GCA_964413455.1 of uncultured Mycobacterium sp. GTDB lineage: Bacteria > Actinomycetota > Actinomycetes > Mycobacteriales > Mycobacteriaceae > Mycobacterium. Next base: position 2,704 of record CAYPTG010000188.1, read on the forward strand.
TGATGACCTGCTCGGCCCGACTGACGGTGTACTTGCTGTTGGTCAGCATGCTGCTGCCGTCCGACGCCAAGATCTGGGGGTTCAACGGCCGCGGCGTGGTGATGTTCGCGTTGTATCTGTTCGGTGCGCTCTCGGCGATGATCGTCGCGGCGATCGTGAAGTGGTTGACCTCGCGCGGCGCTCCGCTGTTGCCGTTCTACATGGAGATGCCGCCGTACCAGATCCCGACGTTGCGCAACATCGCCGCTCAGGTGTGGACCGCCTCGTCGGCCTTTCTGCGCAAGGTGTCGACGATCATCCTCGCCACGGCGGTGGTGTTGTGGGTGCTCCTGAGCCTGCCGGCGCCGAGCAAGGACAAGCTGACCGCGGCCGGCGTCGACCCCGCTGACGACGATGCGGTGTCGTCCTATGTCCTCAACCATTCCTATGCCGCCGGTGTCGGGCGAGCGCTGGAACCGGTGTTCAACCCGCTGGGGTTCGACTGGCGGATCAACATCGCCGTGCTGTCGTCATTGGCGGCCCGGGAGACGTTCGTGGCGACGCTGGGTCAAGTCGCCGCAGCAGAAAACCCGGAGTCCCCGGCCAGCGCGCTATCGCAAATGACGGTCCAGCACGGCCCTCGGGCCGGCAAGCCGTTGTTCGACGCGCCGACCATCGCCGCGCTGCTGGTGTTCTTTGTCTATGCGCTGCAATGCATGTCGACGGTGGCCATCATGCGCCGGGAAAGTGGTTCGTGGCGCTGGCCGCTGATCTCGTTTGCCTATATGGGGCTTTTGGCATGGACGCTGGGATACGCGGCGCACGTAATCGTCTCGGCCCTGGTGTAGCGGCATGCACGCCGAACGCGTAACCGGCGACCCGCAGGCCGTGCGGTGGGTGGTGGCCGACAAGCCGCTGTCGACGGGCCGGGTCTATAGGGCACCTGGCGAGCTAGGCCGGTTGTTCGACGACGGCACCCTGACCGGCGGCCTGGTGGAGAACACGGCGGTGTGGCTGTGGTTGCGCGACGGCCTGACCTGGCGCGAGCAGGGCGCTGCGGTATCCGACGCACTGCGCTGCGCACTCGATGAGCCCGACGGCTGGGATGTGCGGCCCACTCCCGAAGTGCTGCAACGGGTTACCCACGATCTGCTGGACGGCCCGGTTGGGGACTTCCTGCGCTCGCACGGCGGCTCGGCGGCGATCAGCTGCGTGGGCGAGGACGCGGTGGCGGTGCAGCTGGGCGGGGCTTGTGAACACTGCCCGGCCTCCACCTACACCCTGCGGCTGCGGCTGCTCGGTGAGCTGCGCCGCCGCTGTCCGAACCTGGTCGAGGTCGAAAGCAGCCGGGGTAGCGGGCAATTGGTGGTGCGGCTGACGCCGGAGCCGGTCTGACAACAGACGTTGGACAGCTGCGCGGCGTGGGCGTTTGATGGTGAGATGCAGCTACCGGAACGACTGGCCCGATTCAACCGGCATATCACCAACCCGGTGCAGCGCATGTGGGCCGGTTGGATGCCGACCATGGCCATTCTGGAGCACGTCGGACGGCGGTCCGGGGCGCAGTACCGCACCCCGCTGATGGTGTTCAGCACCGACGACGGGGTGGCGATCTTGCTGACCTACGGACCTGATCGCGACTGGTTGAAGAACATCACCGCCGCCGGCGGCGCCCGACTGCAACGCTACGGCCGGACCTTCCCGGTCAGTGACCCCCGAGTGATGCCGAAAGCCGACGCGGCACAGCATGTGATCAGTCGGTGGCGGCCGATCTTCGAGGCACTACCGTTCGAGAGCGCGGTGCTGCTCACCCGGGGGTAGCAAAGTGCCAGTGGGGGCACGTTTAAGAACGTTTAGGAAACGGTCCCATCACCTCTGGATCACCCTTGGTTCTGCCGCGGGTTCTGCCGCGAAATTGCCTCTAGATTCTGTGCGGATTCAACAACGACGCTGGGTCTGATCTGGAACGATCCGACCTAGTGTCCTGCGTCACTTCGGCGCGCCTCGTTGCAACTTTCCGGGAGTTCGCCTAATGGGTACATCCGCCGACGACAACAACGGTCGCTCGAAGAACTCGCGGAACCCTCGCTCGGCGGGACGCACCAAGCCGGTACGGCCGATCGCGGTGCCGCGCGCAACGGACGAGTCGGTGTCGGGGTATGCCCGGTATGTCGGTCGGGTGGGTGTGCTGGCGGTGACGCTGGGCGTGGGGGCGGCGGTGGCGTGGACGCCGGCCGCCTATGCCGATACCCGTGGTTCGGGTGGGTCGACGGGTTCGGATTCGAGTTCGTCCTCCGATGGTGGTGCGTCGACGTCCTCGACGGCGCGTGGTGGGGGTTCCCGGGCGCAGCGGGGTGCGCCGGCCGGTGAGGTGGCGACACCGGAGGCTCCGGAGGTCGAAGCTCCGGTAGTTGAGATCCCGGTAGTT
>CAYPTG010000189.1:0-5101 GCA_964413455.1 uncultured Mycobacterium sp.
TGGGCCGCTGGGCCGCCTGGGCCATCGCCCTGTTGATCGGCTCGGCGGTCATCGGCCTGATCACGGTCTTCGTCGTCGCCGGACGCCACAAGCTGCCCGTGGGTGGCGTGATGTTCTACGCGCTCGTCGAGGGCGTGTTCGTCGGCGCCATCTCGAAGTTCTTCGAGACGCAGTGGCCCGGGATCGTCGTGTCCGCGGTGTTGGCCACGTTCGTCGCGGCGGCGGCCACCCTTGCCGCCTACAAGTTCTTCAACATCCGGGTCACCCCGAAGTTCACCCGGATGCTGGTCGCGATGATGATCGGCGCTCTGGTGCTGATGCTGGGCAACTTCGCCATCTCGATGTTCGGTTCGCACGACGGCGGCCCGCTGCGCAACGGCGGCACCCTGGCGATCATCTTCTCGCTGGCCATGATCGCGATCGCGGCGTTCAGCTTCCTGATCGACTTCGACTCGGCCGACCAGATGATCCGCGCCGGTGCGCCGGAGAAGGCCGCCTGGGGGATCGCCCTGGGTCTGACCGTGACGCTGGTCTGGCTGTACCTGGAGATCCTGCGGCTGCTGAGCTACTTCCAGAACGACTAACTAGTCACACCGGATACGAAAAAACCCCGCTTCGGCGGGGTTTTTTCGTATCCGGGTACGCATCAGCTCAGCCGCTCGACCACCATCGCCATGCCCTGCCCGCCGCCGACGCACATGGTTTCCAGCCCGAACGTCTTGTCGTGGGTGGACAGGTTGTTCAGCAGCGTGGCGGTGATCCGGGCTCCGGTCATCCCGAACGGATGCCCCAGGGCGATCGCTCCGCCGGAGACGTTGAGCTTGTCCTCGTCGATGCCCAGCTCCCGGGCCGAACCCAGCACCTGAACCGCGAAGGCCTCGTTGATCTCGACCAGGTCGATATCGGAGATCGACAGCTTCGCGTAGGCCAGCGCCTTCTTGACCGCCTCGATCGGGCCCAGCCCCATGATCTCCGGGGACAGCCCGGACACCCCGGTGGACACCACCCGCGCCAGCGGGGTCAAACCCAGTTCCTTGGCCCGCTTATCGGACATCACCACCAGCGCGGCGGCGCCGTCGTTGAGCGGGCAGGCGTTGCCCGCGGTGACCGTCCCATCCGGCCGGAACACCGGCTTGAGCTGGCTGATCTTCTCGTAGGTGGTGCCGGCGCGCGGGCCGTCGTCGGTGGACACCACGGTGCCGTCCGGCAGCGTCACCGGGGAGATCTCCCGCTCGAAGAAGCCGTTCTTGATCGCCTCCTCGGCCCGGTTCTGGCTGAGCACACCCCAACGGTCCTGGTCTTCCCGGCTGATCCCGGTGTGCCGGGCGACGTTCTCGGCGGTCTGGCCCATCGCGATGTACACGTCGGGCAGCAGGCCGTCCTCCCTTGGGTCGTGCCACTCGCTGGCGCCGTTGGCCGCCGCGGCCTCGCTGCGCGCCTGGGCCTCGGCGAACAGCGGGTTGGGGGTGTCCGGTGAGGAGTCGGCATGCCCGCGCGGGAACCGCGACACCGTCTCCACCCCGGCCGAGATGAAGACGTCACCTTCGCCGGCCTTGATCGCGTGCAGCGCCATCCGGGTGGTCTGCAACGACGACGAGCAGTACCGGTTGACGGTCACCCCGGGCAGGAAGTCGTAACCCAGCAGCACGGCCACCACCCGGGCGATGTTGAACCCGGATTCGCCGGCCGGTGAGCCGCAGCCCAGCATCAGGTCGTCGATGTCGCGGGGGTCCAGCGCCGGCACCTTGTCCAGCGCGGCGCGCACCATCTGGGCGGCCAGGTCGTCGGGCCGCATGTCGACCAGCGAGCCCTTCATGGCCCGGCCGATGGGGGAACGGGCGGTGGAGACGATGACGGCTTCGGGCATGGCGGGACTCCCTGGTTGCGGGTGGTGGTTGCGGGTGATGAGTACTGGAGAAAAATCTAGCTGCCGGCGATCACGTTCAGCCCGCGGGCTGTACCGCAGCAGCCGGCACCCCGACACCCCGCCGGCGCAGCAGACGGGTCAGCCGGTCCGCCGTCGTTGCCAACGCGGCCTGCGGCGACGGCGCACACACCGGCTCATCGGCGGCTTCGGGTGCGGGGACACCGAGCGCCCGGCAGACCGCGGGCAGCAGCTGCTGGGCCGCCAGCGCGTAGCCGGCGGCCGACGGGTGATAGTGATCGTCGGCGAACAGCCGCTCCGGCTCGGTGCGGAAGTGCGGCGTGAGCAGCGCGGCCAGCGGCACCGGAACTCCGCCGGCGGTCCGGGTTTCGGCGGCCTGGGCGCGGGCCAGCCGCAGCCCCAGCGAGCGGGCGGTCCAGCGCAGCGGCTGCGGGATCACGGTGATCCAGCCGAAATCCGGGCAGGTGCCGACCACGACGGCGGTTCCACCCGAGCACAGCCGGCGCACCGCCGCCCCGAGCCGTCGGGCCGAGGGGCCGATGCCGTTGAGGGTGGTGACGTCGTTGGCGCCGATCATGATCACCGCGACGTCCGGTGGCGGGCCGGCCACCAGCATCGCGTCCACCTGGCTGGTCAGCCCTTTGGACGTGGCCCCGACGATCGCCTTGGTGGACAGCCGGACCAGCTGGCCGGAACGTTCGGCCAGCCCGCGGGCGACCAGCGCGCCGGGCACTTCGTCGGCGTCGCGGCAGCCGTACCCGGTGGCGGTGGAGTCGCCGAAGATCATCAGGTGCAGGCCGACCTCCATGCCGCGCTGCCAGCGCAGCACCGGGCCGCCGTCGGGGGAGTAGATGCCGTCGGCCCGCGGCGGGATGTCCCAGGACTTGGGGATGATGTTGCGGGCCTGCTGGGCTTGGCCGGTCAGCAGGTTGCGGGCGCCGACCACCGCGCCGCCGGTGGAAGCCAGAACTCCGGCGACGGCCAGTGTCCGTGCGGACCCGAACCAGATGCCCACGCCGCCAGTTTAGGGGCGAAAACCGACGGGTAGCAGGTCTTTGCGGTTACGGACCTGTATCAGATCCGGCAAAATTCGTGAACGTGGTCTGTTATTTCTGGGACAGCCGGGTCAGGAGGTGTCAAGCTTTGTGACGCGTGTCGCGCCTTGAATATCACGGATATCTGGCGAGGCCGCGCCTGAGAAGCACCGCTACAACGACGTAGGGAGTGTTGACCATGACCGCACCCAGCAGGGTTGCCCCCGCCCCCGTCCGCCGTGCGTCGCGCCGAAACCCGGTCGCCGGCGCCCCGGTGGAGGTCGTCGAGGACGGTCCCAGCGTTCCCGCGCGGCTGCTCACCCTGGGTTGTCGGCTCACCATGTGGCCGGCGCTGGCGGTGCTCAGCCATGTCCCGCATCTGCCATGGCCGTTCGGTCTGGTGGACTCGGTGGCCCGGGTGCTGTTGCCCTCACCGGACACCGTGCGCGCCAGGGTGGAGTTGCCCAACGCCTCGGCCCAGCTGGTCCGGGCGCCCGGCGTGTTGCCCGCCGACGGCCGCCGCCGGGTGGTGCTCTATATGCACGGCGGCGGGTTCCTCACTTGCGGGGTGCATTCGCACAGCAAAATCTCGGTCGCCTTGTCGAAGTTCGCCGACTCGCCGGTGCTGGTGGTCGACTACCGGCTGATTCCCAAGCACACGGTCGGCATGGCGCTGGATGACTGCTACGACGGGTACCAGTGGCTGCGTACCCGCGGCTACGAGCCGGACCAGATCGTGCTGGCCGGTGACTCGGCCGGCGGATACCTGGCGTTGTCGCTGGCCCAGCGGTTGCAGGCCGAGGGTGAGACGCCCGCGGCGCTGGTCGCCATCTCGCCGCTGCTGGAGTTGGAGCAGGACCCCAAGCAGTCTCATCCCAACGCCCGCTCCGATGCGATGTTCCCGCCCAAGGCTTTCGACGCGCTGGTGGCGCTGGTGGCCCAGGCCGCGGCCAAGCATGTGGTGGACGGTAAGCCCGAAGACGTCTACGAGCCGCTGGACCATATCGAGCCGGGGCTGCCGCAGACCCTGATCCACGTCTCGGGGTCGGAGGTGCTGCTGCACGACGCCCGGCTGGCCGCCCGCCGGCTGGCCGCCGCCGGGGTGCCCACCGACGTGCGGATCTGGCCGGGTCAGATCCACGACTTCCAGATGGCCGCCCCGCTGATCCCCGAGGCCACCCGGTCGCTGCGCCAGATCGGCCGCTACATCCGCGAGGCCACTGACTGACTAATATTGCGCCATGCGAATCGCCCGGCACGTCAGTGACCTGATCGGCAATACCCCGCTGGTGCAACTGAACTCGGTGCTGCCCGAGGGCGCCGGAACCGTCGCGGCCAAGATCGAATACCTCAACCCCGGCGGCAGCTCCAAGGACCGCATCGCGGTCAAGATGATCGACGCCGCCGAGGCCAGCGGGGCGCTGCGGCCCGGTGGCACCATCGTCGAACCGACCTCCGGTAACACCGGGGTGGGCCTGGCCCTGGTGGCCCAGCGCCGCGGCTACAAGTGCGTGTTCGTCTGCCCGGACAAGGTCAGCGAAGACAAACGCAACGTGCTGCGCGCCTACGGTGCCGAGGTCGTCGTCTGCCCGACCGCCGTCGCACCGGAAGACCCGGACAGCTACTACAGCGTCTCCAACCGGCTGGTCGCCGAGATCGACGGCGCCTGGAAACCCGACCAGTACTCCAACCCCAACGGGCCGGCCAGCCACTACGAGACCACCGGCCCGGAGATCTGGGCCGACACCGACGGCAAGATCACCCACTTCGTCGCCGGAGTGGGCACCGGCGGCACCATCACCGGCGTCGGCCGCTACCTCAAAGAGGTGTCCGACGGGCGGGTGCAGGTGATCGGCGCCGACCCGGAAGGCTCGGTGTACTCCGGCGGCACCGGCCGGCCCTATCTGGTCGAGGGCGTCGGCGAGGACTTCTGGCCGCAGGCCTACGACGCGGGGATCGCCGACCGGATCATCGCGGTGTCCGACGCGGACTCCTTCGATATGACCCGGCGGCTGGCCCGGGAGGAAGGGCTGCTGGTCGGCGGCTCCTGCGGCATGGCGACGGTGGCCGCGCTGCAGGTCGCCGAGGAGGCCGGCCCGGACGCGTTGGTCGTGGTGCTGCTGCCGGACCACGGCCGCGGCTACCTGTCGAAGATCTTCAACGACGCCTGGATGTCGTCCGA
>CAYPTG010000190.1:0-2886 GCA_964413455.1 uncultured Mycobacterium sp.
GCCGGTGTTCGTGCCAACGGCGGGACCCGATGATCCGGTCGCGCGTTACCGCACCGCGGTGATGGCCCGGCTGCGCCTGGTGGGAATCGGCGTGCCGGCATTCGTCGGCGTGCTGGCCGGCTTCGTGGCCCAGAGTTACTGGGGGACCGTGCAGCTGTTCCTGCACGGCGGCTCGTTCGGCATCACCGACCCGCAATTCGGTATCGATCTCGGGTTCTACGCCTTCGACCTGCCGTTCTACCGCATGGTCCTGTCCTACCTGTTCGCCGCCACCTTCCCGGCCTTCGTCGCGAACTTGCTGGGTCATTACCTGTTCGGCGGCATCCGGCTGGCCGGCAAGAGCGGTGCCCTCAGCCGTGCGGCACGCATCCAGCTGATCACGCTGGTGGGCCTGCTGATGCTGCTGAAAGCCGTTGCGTATTGGTTTGACCGCTACGAGCTGCTCAGCCACACCCGCGGCGGCAAGCCGTTCACCGGCGCCGGCTACACCGACATCAACGCGGTGCTGCCGGCCAAGCTGATCCTGCTGGCCATCGCGCTGATCTGCGCGGTGGCGGTGTTCTCCGCGCTGTTCCTGCGCGACCTGCGCATCCCGGCGATCGGCCTGGTGCTGCTGCTGCTGAGCTCGCTGATCGTCGGCGCGGGCTGGCCGATGATCGTCGAACAGTTCAGCGTCAAACCCAATGCGGCGCAAAAGGAAAGCGAATTCATCTCGCGCAGCATCACCGCCACCCGGCACGCTTACGGGCTGACCGACGACGTCGTCACCTACCGCGACTACACCGGCAACGCACCCATCAACGCCGCGCAGGTGGCTGCCGACCGGGCCACCACCTCCAACATCCGGCTGCTCGACCCGACGATCATCAGCCCGGCGTTCACCCAGTTCCAGCAGGGCAAGAACTTCTACTATTTCCCCGACCAGCTGTCTATCGACCGCTACCAGGGCCGCGACGGGACGCTGCGCGACTACGTGGTGGCCGCCCGTGAGCTCAACCCGGCCCGGCTGATCGACAACCAGCGCGACTGGATCAACCGGCACACCGTCTACACCCACGGCAACGGGTTCATCGCCTCACCGGCCAACACCGTGCGCGGCATCGCCAACGACCCCAACCAGAACGGCGGCTACCCGGAATTTTTGGCCAGCGTGGTCGGCGCCAACGGCAGCGTCGTCTCGCCCGGGCCGGCGCCGCTGGATCAGCCACGGGTGTACTTCGGCCCGGTGATCGCCTCCACGCTCGACGACTACGCGATCGTCGGCAAGAACGGCAACGACCGCGAGTACGACTACGAGACCAACACCGAAACCAAGAACTACACCTACAGCGGGGCGGGCGGGGTGCCGCTGGGCAACTGGCTGGCCCGGCTGGTGTTCGCCGCGAAGTTCGCCGAGCGAAACTTCTTGTTCTCCAACGTGATCGGCTCCAACTCCAAGATCCTGTTCAACCGCGCCCCGGCCGAACGGGTCAAGGCCGTCGCGCCGTGGCTGACCACCGACACCGGCGTGTATCCGGCGATCGTCAATAAGCGGATGGTGTGGATTCTCGACGGCTACACCACGCTGGACAACTACCCGTACTCGGAGCTGACGTCGCTGAGCTCGGCGACCGCGGACTCCACCGAGGTGGCCATCAACCGGCTGCGGCCGGACAAGAAGGTGTCCTACATCCGCAACTCGGTGAAGGCCACCGTCGACGCCTACGACGGCACCGTGACGCTGTACGCCCAGGACGAGCAGGACCCGGTGCTGGCGGCCTGGATGAAGACCTTCCCCGGAACGGTCAAGCCGCGCAGCGAGATCAGCGCCGAGCTGGCCTCGCACCTGCGCTACCCCGAAGAACTGTTCAAGGTGCAACGGATGCTGCTGGCCAAATATCACGTCGACGACCCGGTGACGTTCTTCTCCACCTCGGACTTCTGGGACGTGCCGCTGGACCCCAACCCGACCGCCAGCAGCTTCCAGCCGCCGTACTACATCGTCGCCAAAGACCTTGCCAAGAACAACAATTCGCCGTCATTCCAGCTGACGACGGCGATGAACCGGTTCCGCCGCGACTTTCTGGCCGCCTACATCAGCGCCAGCTCCGACCCGGAGACCTACGGCAAGATCACCGTGCTGACCATCCCCGGACAGGTCAACGGCCCCAAGCTGGCCTTCAACGCGATCAGCACCGACACCGCGGTCAGCCAGGACCTCGGCGTGATCGGCCGAGACAACCAGAACCGCATCCGCTGGGGCAACCTGCTGACCCTGCCGGTGGGCCAGGGCGGGCTGCTGTACGTGGCGCCGGTGTACGCCTCGCCGGGCGCCAGCGACGCCGCCTCGTCTTACCCGCGGCTGATCCGGGTGGCGATGATGTACAACGACAAGGTCGGCTACGGCCCCACCGTCAGCCAGGCGCTGGACGGCATCTTCGGCGCCGGCGCCGGGGCGACGGCCGCCAACCCCACCGGCGGCCAGCCGGGCGCTCCGACGGCCAAGCCCGGCACTGACGCGGCCGCCGCGCTGGTGCCTGCCCAGGTCGCCGAGGTGCCCACCCCGCCGGTGGCCGCGATGCCGCCGGGCGGGATGACGCTCTCGCCGGCCAAAGCCGCTGCGCTGCAAGAGGTGCAGTCCGCGCTCTCGAACGTCCGCGACGCCCAGCGCGGCGGGAACTTCGCCCAGTACGGGGCCGCGCTGCAGCGCCTCGACGAGGCGATGAGCAATTTCGACGCCGCCAAGTAGTGAGGTGACTAGCGCCGCCACGGCGGCTGCGGTACTCAGAAGCGACCACCGGCGAAAGGAATTGTCGTGTCGCTTCACGTCGATACCGCCGAGCTGGCCGCCTTCGCGGTAGCGGTCAGCTCGCACGGCGAAGAGCTGGCCGCCCGGTATGCGTTGTC
>CAYPTG010000190.1:2986-5065 GCA_964413455.1 uncultured Mycobacterium sp.
TCGCGGTAGCGGTCAGCTCGCACGGCGAAGAGCTGGCCGCCCGGTATGCGTTGTCGGACAGCAGGATTGACGCCGCCCAGGCCGGCTGGCCGGGGCGTGCGGCGGCGGCGCTGACGGCGCGGGCGGGGCAGTGGAGCGCCGAGGGTCGGGTACTGCTGGCCCGGATCGCCGAGCACGCGCAAAGTCTGCACGCTGGTGCGCTGACGTTCGACGCCGACGAGCGTTGCGCCGCAAGCACTTTGCGGCTACCGCGCTGAGCGTGCCGTGACGCCGACGGCGGGGGAGATCGAACGCTGGGACGCCGAGGACCTGCGCGCGGTGGCCGAGGCCGCCGACCGCCGGGCGCTGGCGGTGTTCGAGGCCGCTGCCGGTCTGGCGCCGCCGGGCGGTTGGGACGGGGCGGCGGCGCAGGCCGCGGTGGCGGCGATCGGCCGCACCCGCGAGGAGCTCTATCTGCACGGCCAGGAGGTGTTGGCGCTGGCCGCGGCGGCCCGCCGGGGTGCAGACGGCGTCGAGGCGCTGACCGCCGATCTGGCCCGGATCAAGGTCGAGGCGGTGGTGTCGGGGTGGGACGTCGACCCGTCGACCAGCCGGATCGTCTGGCGCCCCGGTGCCCGACGTCGGGAGACCGGCCGGATTCCGCGGGATCTGCAGCGACGGCTGGATGCGCTTGTGCAGCACGCGGATTCGCTGGATCTCGAGCTGGCCGCTGCGCTGGGGTTGCGCGACGGACCGGTGCCGGGTGCCGACCTGGAGGTACGGCGCGCGTTGGACGGCCCGCTGCCCGAAGACCCGGCGCGGTTCCACGACCTGTGGCAGCGGCTGTCCAACACCGACCGCGACAAGCTGTACCGCCGCGATCCGGGAATCGGCAACCACCCGGGCATGCCTGCCGGTGACGAGCGGTCCTTCGGCAGCGACCACTACAACCGGCTGCACCTAGCCGATCAGCTGGCTGCCGCGCAGGCTGCTGGAACGGAGAACCTGGCCGACCTGCAGGCTCTGGACGCGGCGCTGGACGAGAACCTCGGCACCCGGCTGCTGCTGTTCGACCCGACCGGTGGACGTCAGGTGCACGCCGCGGTCGCCGTCGGCGACCCGGACACCGCCGAGCACGTCAGCGTCACCGCGCCGGGCCTGAACACCACGGTGGCCGGCAGCATCGGCACCATGGTGTCCGAGGCGGGCCGGCTGCGCCGGCACGCACGAGATCAGTTGGCGCGCACGGACGCCCGGGCGGGGGAGGACGTCGCTGCCATCGCCTGGATCGGTTACGACCCGCCGCAGGTGTCAGGGCTGCCGGACATCGTCGGCTCGCAGCGCGGCATGTACCAGGTGTCCCACGACGGCGGGGCCAAGGCCGGTGCGGCGCGGCTGGCCCGGTTCTACGACGGCATCGCCGCGGCACGCGGGGGTACCCCGATGCACCTGACCGCGATCGGCCATTCCTACGGCTCGCTGACCACCGGCCTGGCGCTGCAGCGGCCGGGAGGGCACCCGGTGGACGCGGCGATCTTTTACGGCTCCCCGGGTGTCGCGGCTAGCACGCCCGAGCAGCTGAACCTGCCGACCGGCCGGGTGTTCGTCATGCAGACCCCCGATGACCCGATCGGCTGGACCCGCCGCGGACCCGCGGTGCTGCGGGCGGTCGGCGCGGCGATGCCCGGCTCCTGGGCACAGCTACTGATCGCCGGTGCCGATGCGACCGGTACCGGACAGTTCGGCCCCAGCCCGGCCACCAACCCCAACTTCGTCCGCCTGGAGACCGGGCCGACGACGGTCACCGATGGCCGTGGTGGGGTGCTGAACCTCGATGGCGCCGGCGGGCACAGCGAGTACGCCCGGCGCGCCGAGACCATCGGCCCTGACGGGCTGGACCTGCCCCGCACCAGCGGATACAACATCGCGGCGGTGGTGGCGGGGTTGGAGGGGAATGTGATTCGGGGGGATTGAGACTCCGTCGGGGTGGGCTCTTACTGGGGATTTGGCGGGTGTGGCGCCGCTTCGGTAGCCTTGACACCGCAACGCGGGGTGGAGCAGCTCGGTAGCTCGCTGGGCTCATAACCCAGAGGTCGCAGG
>CAYPTG010000191.1:0-5030 GCA_964413455.1 uncultured Mycobacterium sp.
CTTCGACGATCAGGCCGTGCACGTAACGGCACCGTCGGACACCTACCACTACTGATCGACCACTCGATCCGCGACGGATCGAGTTACGGCTCCCGTTGCGTCGCGACGTGCCGGTCGGCCACGTCCAGGGCCGCGTCGATGATCGCCAGCCCCTCGGCGATCTCGGCGTCGGCGACGTTGCACGGTGGGCAGACGTGGACGCGGTTGAAGTTGACGAACGGCAGCATCCCGCCGGAGTTTAGTTCTGCCGCAACGGCATTCATCGCCGGGCTCGATCCGCCGTACGGCGTCAGCGGCTCCCGGGTATCCGGATCGGAGACCAACTCGATGGCCCAGAACACGCCAAGCCCGCGCACTTCGCCCACCGACGGATGCCGCCTGGCCAGCTCCCGCAACCCCGGACCGAGGACCTGCTCGCCGATCCGGGCGGCATTGGCCACCATGCCTTCGTCTTCCATGGCGTTGATGGTGGCCACCGCGCACGCAGCGGCCAGCGGGTGCCCGGAGTAGGTGAGGCCACCGGGATACGGCCGATCGGCGAAGGTCGAATAGATCGCATCGTTGATCGCCACACCACCGAGCGGGACGTAGCCCGAGGTCACGCCCTTGGCGAAGGTCATCAGATCGGGCAGCACATCGAAATGCTCGATGGCGAACCATTTTCCGGTGCGTCCGAACCCGGCCATCACCTCATCGGCGATGAACACGATGCCGTGCCGGTCGCAGATCTCCCGCACGCCAGCCATATACCCGGGCGGGGGCACCATGATGCCTGCGGTGCCCGGCACGGACTCCAGGATGATCGCCGCGATCGTCGACGGGCCCTCGTGGGCGACCAGCCGCTCCAGATACTCCAGCGCCCGCTCGGACTCCTGCTGCTCGTTCTCGGCGTAGAACGACGAGCGGTAGAGGAATGGCCCGTTGAAGTGCACCACGCCGGCGCTGCCGTAGTCGTTGGGATAGCGGCGGGGTTCGCCGGTGAGGTTGATGGCGGTGTCGGTGCCGCCGTGATAGGAGCGGTACCGGGAAAGCACTTTGCGCCGACCGGTGTGCAGCCGGGCCATCCGCACCGCGTGTTCGACGGCGTCGGCCCCGGCGTTGGTGAAGAACACCCGGTTCAGATCGCCCGGGGTGCGTTCGGCGATCAGCCGGGCCGCCTCCGAGCGCGCAGCGTTGACGTGCTGCGGCGCGATCGTGCAGAGCTTGGCGGCTTGCTCGGCGATCGCGGTGACGACCTTTGGATGCTGGTGGCCGATATTGGTGAAGACCAGCTGCGAGGAGAAGTCGAGCAGCTTGTTGCCGTCGCCGTCCCAGACGTAGGAGCCCTCCGAGGCCACGATCGTCTTCGGCTTGATCTGCGCTTGCGCCGACCAGGAGTGAAAGACGTGTCGGCGGTCCAGTTCATAGGCGCGGGCGGCGTCCGCGCGGGCGGCGTCGATCGTCTGTCCGCTGGGCAGCGCGGTCTCGGTGGTCGTCATGGCCCGCAATGTTACGGCAGGTCACGCGGATGACGCCGTTGGATCACGGTTCGACAAACCGCCCTGCGCCGATCCGTTCGGGGGTAGTAAACCCATCGTGCGGTGTTGTAGAAGTGATGCAAGTGACTTCTGTGACGTCAAATGAGAGGTGGCATGTGATGAAGCGCGTCGGGGTGGCCGTGGTCGGCCTGTTGGTCCTGGTATTGACGCTGGTGTCGGGGTCGTTCACGGCGTCGGCGGCGCCGGTGACCCGGGATCAGGCTGTCAAATTCGTCATCGAGCGGGGACTGTCCCAGCGCGGCGTGCCGTATGTGTGGGGCGGCGGCGATATCAACGGACCCACGCTCGGCAAGAACGAGGACGGCGCCGGAGTCGTCGGTTTCGACGCCTCCGGTCTGATCCAGTACATCTACGCCGGCGTCGGCGCGAAGCTGCCGCGGTCATCCGGCGCGATGTACAACGTGGGCCAGAAGGTGGCACCGGCGCAGGCGTTGCCGGCCGATCTGATCTTCTACGGTGCCGACGGGTCGGAGAGTGTGACGATGTTCCTCGGCAACAATCAGATGCTGGAGACCACCGATTCCGGCGTGACGGTCTCCGCAGTGCGCACGGTCGGGATGGCACCGTACTTGATCCGGATCATCGCCTGACCGGCGCCGGGTTAGGCGCAGTCACTGCAGACCGGTGCGGCGTCGCCGCCACGGGCTAACCGGCTGCGGTGATGAACGAGAAAGCAGCTGCTGCAGGTGAACTCGTCGGCCTGTTTGGGCACCACCCGGACGACGAGCTCCTCATCGGAGAGATCTGCGCCGGGTAGTTCGTAGGACTCCTCGGCGTCACTCTCGTCGAGATCCAGCGTGGCGGTTGACGGAGTGGTGCGCCCGGCCAGTTCCTCCAGGGAGTTTTCTGCCTCCACCGGCGGGCGACGCGGTGCGTCGTAGTCAACGGTCATGATCCGCCCCTTTCGGTCTCTGGTCGTTCGCTGCGGTGTCCCTGGTTCGCCGTTGCGAGCGAATCCGCTCTATACCCCCTACCGCAGACGTTCTAAACACCCGATTTATTCCTGGTGTGGTTTTCGGCGCCTCATAGACTTACCGTCATGCAGCGGGGTGGGCAGCAGGAGTTTGAGGCGCCGGAAGGCCTGCTCAATATCGAGGACTGCGTGGACGCCCGCGGTGAGATCACGCTGCCGCCCGGCACGACGCTGGTCTCGCTGATCGACCGTAATGTCGCCAACGTTCCCGACACGGTGGCCTACCGGTTCCTGGATTTCGCCCGCTCCGAAGGCGAGGTCGGAGAGCTGACTTGGGCACAGCTCGATGTCCGAATCCGGGCGATCGGCGCCGGCATCCAGCAGGCGGTGTCCGGCGGGGAGCGGGTGGCGATTCTGGCACCGCAGGGCCTGGACTACGTCGCCGCATTCTTCGCCGCGCTCAAGGCCGGCACCGTCGCGGTTCCGCTGTTCGCCCCGGAGCTACCCGGGCACGCCGAGCGTCTTGAGGTGGCGCTGCGCGACTCCGAGCCATCGGTGCTGCTGACCACCAAGGGGGTCGCCGGGACGGTCGGCGGATTCCTGGATCGGTTGTCCGGACCCCGGCCGCCGCAGCTGGTGATCGACGAGATTCCGGACGCTGCGCAACACGAGTTCGATGCGGTGCCTATCGGTATGGATGACGTGTCGCACTTGCAGTACACGTCGGGCACGACGCGCCCGCCGGCCGGCATCGAAATCACCCACCGTGCGTTCGTGACGAACCTGACCCAGATGATTCTGTCGATCGACCTGCTGAACCGAAACACCCACGGCGTCAGCTGGTTACCGCTCTACCACGACATGGGTCTGTCGATGATCGGTTTTCCCGCCACCTACGGCGGGCATTCCACCCTGATGGCACCCACCGCATTCGTCCGCCGTCCGCACCGCTGGATCAAGGCGTTATCCGATGCCTCGCGGCATGGCCGGGTGGTTACCGCCGCGCCGAACTTCGCCTATGAGTGGGCCGCCCAGCGCGGCCTGCCGGCGGCGGGGGAGGACCTCGACCTGGCCAACGTGGTGATGATCATCGGCTCCGAACCGGTCAGCATGGCGGCGATTAACGCCTTCAACGACGCCTTCGCCCCGCATGGGCTGCCCGCCACAGCCATCAAACCCTCCTACGGCATCGCTGAGGCCACCCTGTTCATCGCCAACATCGCGCCTGACCGGGTGGCCTCAGCGACCTATTTCGACGGAGACCTGCTGGCGGCCGGGCAGGCCGTCGAGGTAGCCGCGGACGCGCCGCAGGCGGTGGCGCATGTGTCCTGCGGGGTGGTGGCCCGCAGCCTGCGCGCCGTCGTGGTCAACCCGAACACCGGCGAGGAGCTTCCGGACGGCGCGGTGGGTGAATTCTGGCTGCACGGCGACAACGTCGGCCGCGGGTATTGGCGCCGCCCCGAGGAAACCCGGCTGACCTTCGGTGCCCGATTGGGCCGTCGGTTGGCGTCCAGCAGCCGGGCCGAAGGCGTGCCGACGGACTCAGACTGGCTGCGCACCGGCGATCTCGGCATGTTCTTCGCCGGGCAGTTGTATGTCACCGGCCGGATCGTCGACCTACTGAGCCTGGACGGCCGGACGCACTACCCGCAGCAGATCGAGGAAAGCGCGGCCGACGCGTCCCCGCTGATCCGGCGCGGCTATGTGGCGGCGTTCAGCGCGCCGGTAGACCCGGACGGCGCCGGCCCAGAACAGCTGGTGATCGTCGCCGAACGGGCTACCGGCACCAGCCGCTCGGATATCGGGGCGGCGATCGAAGCGGTCCGCACGGCGGTGCAGCAGCGGCACGGTGTGACCCCTGCTGACGTCCGCATCATCCCGGCCGGCGCGATCCCGCGCACCACCAGCGGCAAGCTGGCCCGCCGGGCCTGTCGGGCGGAATACCTAGCAACCCGATAGCGGGGTGCAGGTCAGCCGGTGGCGCCGAGGATCTTGATCGCAAAGACGAGCGTGTCGCCCGGCTCGATTCCGGCACGCGGCTGACCCTCGGGATAGCCGTCCGCGGACGTCATCGCGACGGCGACGGTCGACCCGACCTTTTGTCCGGCGATGGCCTTCTGGAAACCGGGCACCACGCCGTCCAGCCGGAAGTCCACCGGCATACCGCGCTGATAGCTGCTGTCGAAGACCTTTCCGTCGCGGCCGTTGACTCCCATGTAGCAGACCGACACCTCGGCGGTGTTTGCGACAACCGGCCCGTCGCCTGCAGTCAGGGTGTGCACCTGGGTCTCGCTCACGCTGAACGGGGTGTCCACTTTGACCTGCGGGGCCGCCGTGTCGGTGGAGCCGGTGACCGCGACGCTGCCCGCCGTTCCGGACAACGTCCACTCCGGGGTTCCCGGGTTTTCCGGCGCCGCCGTCGGGCACGCACTGGCCGCTCCCGGCGCAGTTGTGGCCTCCGAGGGGCTGGCCGATGAGGTGGTCGTGGGGGAGCCGCACGCGCAGAGCGTGAGGGCCAGCGCCGCGGAGCCGGCGATCAAGGCAAGGGATGACGACATACGGGGAGAGTTCACGGCCCC
>CAYPTG010000192.1:0-5006 GCA_964413455.1 uncultured Mycobacterium sp.
GTGCGGCATCAGCCCGACGATGCGACCGTCGGCGGAGCTGACCCCGGCGATATCGCGCATTGAGCCGTTGATGTTGTCGACGTAGCGGAACACCACCCGCCCTTCGCCTTCCAGCTCGTCGAGCACGGATTCGCTTGCCACATAACGGCCTTCGCCGGATTTCAGCGGCACCAGCAGTTCGGCGCCGGATTCGTAGCGCGAGGTCCAGGCCGTGCTGACCGAGTCGACCTTCAGCCAGACGTCGCGGCAGATGAAGTGCAGTCCGGCGTTGCGGGCCAGCGCACCGGGCAACAGCCCGGCCTCGCAGAGAATCTGGAAACCGTTGCAGATTCCCAGTACCGGCATCCCGCGGCCGGCGGCGGTGATGACTTCACCCATCACCGGGGCGAACTTGGCGATCGCGCCGCAGCGCAAGTAGTCCCCGTAGGAGAAGCCGCCCGGCACCACCACGGCGTCCACCCCTTTGAGGTCGGCGTCGCCGTGCCACAGGCTGACCGCCTCGGCTCCGGCCCGCCGCACCGCCCGCGCGGCATCGACGTCGTCGAGGGTTCCGGGGAAGGTGATCACCCCGACGCGTGCGCTCATGCGCGATCTGCCTTCGCTTCTCGCTGGTCGCTCATGCGCGATCCGCCTTCGCTTCTCGCTGGTCGCTCATGACGGGTCCCGGCTGACCGACCAGTCCTCGATGACGGTGTTGGCCAACAGTGATTCGGCGATCTCGGCCAGCTCGTCGTCGGTCACCGAGTCGTCAACCTCAAGCTCGAATCGCTTGCCCTGCCGGACATCTGAGACACCGGGGTGCCCGAGCCGGCCCAGCGCACCGACGATGGCCTGCCCCTGCGGGTCGAGGATCTCGGCTTTCGGCATCACGGTGACAACTACCCGAGGCACGGTGCTCCTCTGCGGTCGGCGACTGGTGCGCCGCTGATCCTACCGGGGCGATCAGGCGCAGGAGTCGATGTAGGCGGTGCACATCGGCGCGTGGAGCGCATCCAGCACGGCGGTGTCGGTGACCGTCGGCCACGGAGTCTGCGGCGAGGCGTCCGACCACAGCGCCAGCTCGGTGATGGTGCTGTTCACCGGGTCGGCGAGCAGGTACTGGTGCAGGATCACCGGGCCGCTGATCACCGCCGTCAGCCGGTCCGGCTCATCGACCACCAGCGACGGGGAGGCGGCGGGGTTGGTCACCTGGCAGGCCCGCAGCCCGGCCAGCGCCGCATTGAACGCTCCCTGGACGAGTTCACTGCCGCGCCAGGTCTCCCCGCGCCAGTGCACCACTTGGGCTTCCAGCTGCCACTGGCCCTTCGGGTTGGTCACCAATGCCCGTTCGGCGACCGCGTAGCTGCGCGGGTCCGACGCGATCGGTGGGGTGGCGCAGAGTTCCTCGAACCGGAACCGGGCCGGGCGTGAGTTCACCGCCAGGCCGGCCAGCTGGGGCCAGGAGTAGACCGAGTCCAGCGGGATAGCCGATGGGTTGATCCACGCGGCGTTCGGGATTTGGTCGCAGGTCGGCGGGCAGGTATCGGCCGGTTCGGCCGAGGCCGGCGGGGCGAGAGCAAGGCAGGCGACGACCACAGCCGTCGTGCGGGCTTTCCACATGTCGCCGCCTCCTCCAAGCGCACAATCGTAGACATGGAGTTGACGCATTTTGGACATTCATGCCTACTGGCGGAAATTGGGTCCGCCCGAATGCTGTTCGACCCCGGGAACTTCTCGCACGGGTTCGAAGGCATCACCGGGCTGTCGGCAATCCTGATCACCCACCAGCACCCCGACCACGCCGACCCGCAGCGACTACCGGCGCTGGTGGAGGCCAATCCGCAGGCGGCGCTCTGGGCCGACCCGCAGACCGCGGCGATGCTCGGCGGTGACTGGCGGGCGGTCCAGGTTGGCGACGAGTTCACCGTCGACGGCCTGACCATTCGTGGGGTGGGCGGACGGCACGCGGTGATCCACCCGGAGATCCCGGTGATCGACAACATCTCCTACCTGGTCGGTGACGGTGAGCACCCGGCGAGGCTGATGCATCCCGGTGATGCGCTGTTCGTCCCCGGCGAACCGGTCGACGTGCTGGCCACCCCGGCGGCCGCGCCGTGGATGAAGATCTCCGAGGCCGTCGACTATCTGCGGGCGGTGGCGCCGCGCCAGGCCGTCCCGATCCACCAGGGCATCATCGAGCCGTCGGCCCGCGGCATCTTCTACGGCCGGCTTGCCGAGATGACCGACACCGATTTCCGGGTGCTCAGCGAGGAAAGCGCGGCGACGTTCTAATCACGTCACGTTCAATCTTGTCGCGCGTTGGGACCAAAGTGTTGCGGGTCGGCGGTGGCCAGCAGCCAGGCGTATTGGAACGCCGCCTCTTTCCAGCGCTCGTAGCGTCCGCTGGTGCCGCCG
The DNA here is from genome assembly GCA_964413455.1 of uncultured Mycobacterium sp. GTDB lineage: Bacteria > Actinomycetota > Actinomycetes > Mycobacteriales > Mycobacteriaceae > Mycobacterium. The sequence goes on from CAYPTG010000192.1 coordinate 2,395, forward strand.
TGGCCGGCGGCCATCTGGGTGCGCAACAGCACCGGGTGTGGGTCGGTTTTGGTATGCCGCAGGGCGGCAACCCATTTCGCCGGCTCGACGTAGAACACCCGAGTGTCGTTGAGTGAGGTCATCGCGAGAATGGGCGGGTATTCCTTGGCTTCGACGTTCTCATACGGCGAGTAGGACTTCATGTAGAAGTAGACGTCGCGGTTCTCCAGCGGATTGCCCCATTCATCCCACTCGGTCATCGTCAACGGCAGCGACGGGTCCAGGATGGTGGTCAGCGGGTCGACGAACGGCACCACCGCCAGGATGCCGGCGAACAGGTGCGGCGCCATGTTGGCCACCGCCCCCATCAGCAACCCGCCCGCGCTTCCGCCGAGTGCCACCAGGTTCTGCGGTCGGGTGACGCCGACGTCCACCAAATGTGTTGCCGCGCTAATGAAGTCGGTGAAGGTGTTCTTCTTCTCCAGGAACTTGCCTCGCTCGTACCAGAGCCGGCCCATCTCGCCGCCACCGCGGATGTGGGCGATCGCGAAGACCACGCCGCGGTCCAGCAGCGACAGCCGAGCGATGGAGAACCGGGGGTCCTCGCTGGATTCGTAGGCGCCGTAGCCGTACAGCACGGCCGGTGCGGGCATCGTCACCCCCGCCCGGTACATCAGCGAGATCGGGATGCGGGTGCCGTCCTGGGCGATCGCCCAGTCGCGCCGCTCCACGTAGTCCTCGCGACGATAGCCGCCGAGCACCGGCTGTTCGCGCAGCAGTGTGCGCTGCCCGGTTAACAGGTCGATGTCGTAGATCCGCATCGGGGTGAGAAACGACGTCGCACCGACCCGCAGCCGCGGCGAACGCCAGTTGGGGTTCCCGCCCAGCCCGCAGGCCATCAGCTCCGAGTCGAAGGTGATGTCTTGCGGCGTGCCGTATCCGACACCCGGAATGATCGGCCACAGTTGAAGTTTGGGCAGTGCTTCGCTGCGGTAGTGCACGACCAGGTGGTCGGCGAATGCGTCGATGTCTTCCAGCCGCACGTCGTCACGGGCTGGGATCAACGTCTGCTGGTCGGTGGGGTCGTCGGTCGGGGCCTGCACCAGGGTGAAGTTCGGGGCGCCGTCGTTGTGCAGGATCAGGAAGCGGTCCCTGCCGTCGACGATCGCGTGCTCGACGCTGTACTCGACGCCGTCGCGGCGGGGCAGCACGACGGTGAACTCCGCCCGCGGGTCGGTGGCGTCGGCGACCCTGACCTCCGAAGTGATCGCCGATCCGGCGAGGATGACCATATAGGCGTTACTTCTGGTGCGCCCGACCGCAACCCAGAACCGTCCGTCGGGTTCGTGGAACACCTTCTCGTCGGTACCGGTGTCACCGAGCCGGTGTCGCCACACGGTGTCGGGCCGCCAGCTGTCATCGACGGTGGTGTAGTAGACGGTGGTGCTGTCCGCGGCCCAGGTAACCCCAGCCGCTACCCCGGTGATGCGGTCCGGGTAGAGCTCACCGGTGCGTAAGTCCTTGAACTGCAACGTGTATCGCTCATCACCGCGCACATCGACGGAGTAGGCCAGCACGTTGCCGTCCAGGCTGACGGTGCTGGCACCGAGGGCGAAGAAATCGTGGCCGTCGGCTTCGACGTTCTCATCGAGAAGCACTTGTTCGCCGGGAATGTCGGTGTGTTCGTCGAGCACCGGGGGTTCCCAGTCGTCGGGTCCACTGATCGGGCAGCGACAGTGCACGCCGTACTGCTTGCCTTCGTAGCTGCGGCCGTAGTACCACCAGTCGCCGCGGCGCAGCGGAACCGACAGGTCGGTCTCTTTGGTGCGTGCCTTGATTTCCTCGAAGATCTTCTCCCGCAACGGTTCCTGGTACGCGGTGACCGCTTCGACGTGAGAGTTCTCAGATTCCAGGTGGGCGATGACCTCGGGGTCGGATTTGTCGCGCAGCCACTCGTAGGGGTCGATGAACTCGTCGTCGTGATGGACCCTGGTGGTCTCGACCCGCTTGGCCGCCGGCGCCGGATGGGTACTCATCGGCCACCGATCCAGTCATCGAAGGACAGACCCGAAATACGTTCGTAGGCTTCGATATAGCGGGCTCGGGTGGCCTCGACGACGTCGGCGGGCAACGGCGGGGGCGGTTGTGTCCCACCGCGATCCCAGCCGGATTCCGGCCCGGTGAGCCAGTTGCGGACGAACTGCTTGTCGAAGCTGGGCTGCACGACGCCCTCGGTGTAGCTGTCGGCCGGCCAGTAGCGCGACGAGTCGGGGGTGAAGACCTCGTCGGCCAGCACCAGTTCGCCGGCGTCGTCGACCCCGAACTCGAACTTAGTGTCGGCGATGATGATGCCTTTGGTCAGGGCGTGTTCGGCGGCCTCCCGGTAGATCTGCAAGGTGCGCGTCCGTAGCTGATCGGCTCGGTCGGCGCCAACCAGTTGGGCGACCTGTCGCAGGGAGATGTTCTCGTCGTGGTCGCCGAGTTCGGCTTTGCTGGCCGGGGTGAACAGTGGCTTGTCGAACTTGCTGGCCTCGGCCAGTCCGGGCGGCAATTCGATACCGCAGACCGCGCCGGTGCGCTGGTAGTCGGCCAGGCCGGAGCCGGTGAGGTAGCCGCGGGCGACGCACTCGACC
>CAYPTG010000193.1:0-4994 GCA_964413455.1 uncultured Mycobacterium sp.
CCGCGATCAGCGCGGCCGCGACCATCTGGGCGGCGGTGGATAAGGCGGTGCGCACTGTGCCTGGTCCCCGAGTCGCTTCGCTCCTGCCCACCGGTCGCCTTATATGGGCAGTTTGCGGAAAATGGGCCGCGGGACGTGCCTCAGCACCATCATCACGTAGCGGAAAGCCCCTGGCGCCCAGACCAATTCCTTGCCCTTAGCCGATGCGGTGACGGCCAGCTCGGCGACGTATTCCTTGTCGACCGTCAACGGCGCCTCTTTGACGTGGGCACTCATCCGGGTCCGGACCTGACCGGGCCGAATCACCAGAACGTTGATCCCCAACGGGCGCAACGCCTCTCCGAGGCCGAGGTAGAACCCGTCCAGGCCGGCCTTGGTGGAGCCGTAGACGAAATTGGACCTGCGCACCCGCTCACCGGCGGCCGAGCTCATCGCGATAATCCGCCCGTAGCCCTGGTTCCGCATCTTCTCACCGAGCAGCACACCGACGGAAACCGCTGCGGTGTAGTTGATTTCGGCGATCTGCACCGCTTTGCGCTGGTCTTGCCACAGCTCTTCGGCGTCGCCGAGCAACCCGAAGGCCACAATCGCGGCGTCGACGTCACCGTCGGCGAAACACTCGTCGATGACCGCTGGATGGCTGGCGGTGTCCAGTGCATCGAAGTCGACCAGCGTCACCGACTTCGCACCTGCCCGGGTCAGCTGGGCAACGGCGTCTTCGCGACCCGGGTCGCCGGGCAGTGCAGCCAGGATGATGCGGGCCGGGCTGTCCCGCAGATAGCGCTCGCAGATCGCCAGCCCGATCTCGGAGGTGCCGCCCAGTAGCAGGATGGTCTGGGGGTTACCCACGGCGTCGAAAACCACTACAGCAACTCCAAACGTCGGGCCATGTCCGACGCGAACACGGCGTGCGGATCGACCTTGCGGCGCACCGCAATCCATTCGTCGATCCGCGGATACATGGCGTGGAAGGTCTCCGCACTGGTCCGGGAGTCCTTGGCGGTGTAGAGCCGGCCACCGAACTTGAGGACCCGGCGGTCCAGCTCGTTGACGAACTCGTTGAGCCCGGCCTTGATCGGGAAGTCCACGCAGACATTCCAGCCCGGGATCGGAAAGCTCAGCGGCGCTTGGTTTCCCGGTCCGAACAGCTTGAAGACGTTGAGGAACGAGTAGTGCCCGGAGCGCTGGATGTCGACGATGATGGCCTTGAATTCCTCGACCGCTTCGACCGGAACCACAAACTGGTACTGCAGGAAACCGGACGGCCCGTAGGCGCGGTTCCACTCCCCGAACATGTCCAGCGGGTGATAGAACTGCGTCAGGTTTTGCACCTTGCCGCGATAGGTGCCGGACTTGCGGTACCACAACTCGCCGATCGGGCCGAAGGTGTACTTGTTGGCCAAACCGTTGGGGAAGATATCCGGGAACGTAAGTAGCTGCGGCGCGTCGAATTTCAGCGGATTGCGTTGCAGCTTCTCGGGTAGCTGATCCAGCCGGGCCAGCGACCCCCGGGAGATCGCTGCGCGGCCCAGTTTCGGCGGACCGCTGATCGCGTCGAACCAGGCGCTGGAATAGGTGTAGTTGGCTTCGCTGCCGTCGCTATGGAAGGCGATGGTCTCGTCCAAGCTGCGGGTGACGTCGCCGTCGGCGATGAAGTAGGCCGTCTCGGTCGGCGTCATTTCGACGGTGGCACGCAGGATGATTCCGGTCAGTCCGTTACCGCCCACGGTGGCCCAGAACAGGTCTGCATCCGGGCCGTCCGGGGTGACGGTGCGGACCTGGCCGTCGGCGGTCAGCAGGTCCATCGAGCGGACGTGGTTGCCGAAGCTGCCGGCACTGTGATGGTTCTTGCCGTGGATGTCGCAGCCGATCGCTCCACCGATCGTCACCTGCCGGGTGCCGGGCAGCACCGGAATCCACAGGCCGCTGGGCAGCGCGGCCTTCATCAACTGATCGAGGCTGACACCGGCGTCGACGTCGACCATCCGGGTATCCGGGTCGATGGAGTGGATCCGGTTGAGCGCGGTCATGTCGATGACCAGGCCGCCACCATTTTGTGCGTTGTCGCCGTAGGAGCGGCCCAGGCCGCGGGCCAGCACTCCGCGGTGTCGGCCGTCGGCGGCGTCGGACGCGGCCCGGACGACGGCCTCGACGATGTCTTCGGGGTCCGGGGTGGACAGAACGTCGGCGACGCTGGGAGCGGTGCGGCCCCAGCCGGTCAGCCGTTTCTGTGTGGTCGTTCCGGACATCGTGACGAGGGTACCGTGCGGCTTGGGCGCCCTCCCTGCTCTCCGAGCGCTAACGCCGGAAGATCCACACCCGCTGGACGATGAAGTTGATCACCGTCGCGGTGCCTTGGGCGATCACGAACGCGACCAGCACTGCCCACGGCCGATAATCCAGTAGGCGTAGGCACAGGTGATTCAGGCCGACCTGGACGGCGAAGGTCAGCGCGTAGAGCACCATCACCTTGATCAGCCGCGATCGGCTGGGGGCGGCGCCGAACGTCCAGCGTCGGTTGATCAAATACGCGGTCCAGGTTCCAGCCACAAAGCCGATCGCCTTAGCCACGTCGACGTGCAGCCCAACAACCTTGTACAGCAACAAATACAGCCCGAAATCGACGACCGCGGAGAAGCTACCGGTAAGAACGAACCGCAACACCTGGGTCTTCAGGCTCAGCAGCGGCGGCGAAGCGATATCAGCCATCGCGGAAAAGCTTACGGACTTACACCCCACACCATGCAGGATGATCATGTGCAGGATCTGCTGGACGCCTGGACCGCTCTGATCTCGCGGCACACCGACGATCCCGACGCCACCGACGTCGGCCGGAACCTGCTGGCGTCATGGGCCGAACCGCACCGTCGATACCACTCGGTCAACCACCTGCGCGACATCCTGGCCAGCGTCGACGACCTCGCGCCCTACGCCGACGACCCCGATGCGGTGCGGCTGGCCGCCTGGTACCACGACGCGGTGTACGACGGTCGCCCCGACGACGAGGAACGCAGCGCCCGGCAGGCCGAAGCCGACCTGTCCGGGCTCGGTGTCGATGCGCCACTGGTCGACGAGGTGGCCCGGCTGGTGCGGATGACCGTGACGCACGACCCGGCGCGCGGTGACCGCAACGCCGAAGTGCTCTCTGATGCCGACCTGGCAGCGCTGGCGGTGTCCCCGGACAGCTACCGGCGCAACAGCGCGGCGATCCGCGCCGAGTACGCCCACGTCCCCGACGAGGCGTTCCGCGCCGGGCGCATCCGGGTGCTCGTCGGGCTGCTGGACGGCCCGGGGATCTTCCATACCGAGGCCGGCCGGCGGCGCTGGGAAGCCGCCGCCCGCACCAACATGCGAGCCGAACTGGCCGCCCTCAACGGTTGAGGCTGCGGGGACGCTCCGGCGCCAAGGGACGTTCGGCCCTTGTATCGAGGCACCGGTTTGGCAGCATGGATTTATGGCAATCGAACAGGGCCCGATAGAAGTTCTCGATGACAGTGCTGCGTGGAATCTGTTGTCCCGCATTCCACTCGGCCGGTTGGTCACCTCGTTCGGTGGTCAGCTGGAGATCTTCCCGGTCAACTACGTGACCCAGGACGAGACGGTGCTGTTCCGGACCGCCGAAGGCACCAAGCTGTTCACCACCGTGATGAACGAGCGGGTGCTGTTCGAGGCCGACGACCACACCGACGATGAAGGGTGGAGTGTGATCGTGCGCGGCACCGCCCGACTGCTGAACAGCGCCGAAGAGATCCACCGGGCCGACGAGGCGGGGCTCACCACATGGCTGCCCACCGAGAAGTTGCGCTATGTGCGGATCACACCGAGTGAGGTCAGCGCCCGGCATTTCCAGTTCGGCCCGGAACCCCAGAGAAGCTAGACCCAGTACGGCACCCGCGCGCGGTACTGGCGCAACGCCAGCGCCGCCGCACACCAACCGAGCACGGTCAGCGCGATCACCACCAGCCAGTGCCGCAGTTCCTGTTTGTCGCCCAGCATCGGGGCGCGCAGGATGTCCAGGAAGTGCAGCAGCGGGTTCAGTTCGATGATCCGCCACCACCGGCCGGCGCCCTGCTGCTCAAGGGTGTTGGCGTTCCAGATGATCGGCGTCATAAAGAACAGCAGCTGCACCAGTGAGCTGAGCAGCGGTGCGATGTCACGGTAGCGGGTGGCCAGGATCCCGAAGCAGAACGACACCCACACGCAGTTGAGCATGATCAGCACCAGCGCCGGGAACACCGTCAGGTCGGCCCAGGACCACGGCTTGGGGTAGATGATCGCGACGACGACGAAGATGACGATGTTGTGCGCGAACAGGATCATCTGCCGCCACACCAGCCGGTAGACGTGCACGCTCAGCGGTGTCGGCAGCTGCTTGATCAAGCCCTCGTTGGCGATGAAGACCTCAGACCCCTCCAGGATCGAGGCGTTGATCATGTTCCAGATGATCAATCCCAGCGTCACATACGGAAGATGTTCGGACAGTTCGAGTTTGAACAGTTTCGAATACAGCAGCCCCATCGCGACGGCTGTGGTGCCGGTGGCAATGGTGATCCAGAACGGACCCAGCACCGATCGGCGGTACTTCTGCTTGATGTCCTGCCAGCCCAGGTGCAGCCACAGCTCCCGCTTTCCGAATCCATCGATCAGATCCCCCCAGGCGCGGCTGAAGGTTCTGGACTGGTTGGCGGCTTCGATGATGGTCATGAGGCACTCCCCGGCGGGACGAATTTTTCCTTACGGCCCAAGCGGCGCAACCGCATCCACTCCCGCAGTCCAGCCGGATCACGCCGGGTCACCAGGAAGAACCAGCCGAACCGCAGCCACTCCTGGGGCAGCAACCGACGCAGACCCGGCTGGGAAAGCAAGTAGCCCCGGTTGCGGTAGGTGAAAAACCGCTTCACCTCGTTGTCCGGGTACTGGGTGTGCATCCTGCCCCCCAGAATGGGTTTGAACTCGTCGCTGCCGTAGGGGTGCAGATACACGGTGTCCAGGCA
>CAYPTG010000194.1:0-4976 GCA_964413455.1 uncultured Mycobacterium sp.
GCCGCCACCGCGATAGTCGCGAATACCGTACTTGGCGATGTAGGTGAAGTCGGCCGGGTTGGTCAGGTGGTCGGCGACGAAGCGATCCCACCAGCCGTTGCTGGGGCCGCCGGAGCGCCCGCTCTGGATCAGCTGGGTGATCAGGTGCGGGATGTAGATCAGCGACGAGGCGAAGATGACCGGGATGACGCCGGCCTGGTTGACCTTCAACGGCAGGTAGGTCGATGTGCCGCCGTACATCTTGCGGCCGACCATGCGCTTGGCGTACTGGACCGGCACCCGGCGCTGACCCTGCTCGACGAAGACCACACCGATGATGATCAGCAGCGCCGCCAGGCAGACCGCCGCGAACACCGGGCCGCCGCGGGTGTCCAGGATGGACTTGCCTTCGGCCGGGATGCGGGCGGCGATGCCGGCGAAGATCAGCAGCGACATGCCGTTGCCGATACCGCGCTCGGTGACCAGCTCGCCCATCCACATGACCAGCGCCGCACCGGCGGTCATCACCAGCACGATGACGACCAGGGTGAAGATCTTGGTGTTGTCCAGGATTTCCACCGAGCAGTTCTGCAGCAGGCCGCCGTTGGCGGCCAGCGCCACGATGCTGGTGGCCTGCAAGACGGCCAGCGCGATCGACAGGTATCGGGTGTACTGGGTCATTTTCGCTTGACCCGCTTGCCCTTCTTTGCGCAGCTCCTCGAAGCGTGGGATCACCACGGTGAGCAACTGCACGATGATGCTGGCGGTGATGTAGGGCATGACGCCGACGGCGAACACCGACAGTTGGAGTAACGCTCCGCCGGAGAACAGGTTGATCAACGAGTAGATCTGCGCGCCGGCGCCGCCGCTGACCTCGTCAATACATTTCTGGACGTTGCCGTAGTTGACGCCCGGCGACGGCAGCGTCGCACCCGCCCGGTACAGCACCACCATGGCCAGGGTGAAGAGGATCTTCCGCCTCAGATCGGCCGTCCGCAGCGACGAGATGAAAGCCGAGAGCACTCTTCCTCCTGGGCGCACCGGACCGTGGTCACGGCGTGCCGATGGGGCTGGCCTGGCCAGCGGTTGGGTAGTCCTGGTGTTCGGTCGCGCGGTCGCGCGCTCAAACAGCTTACGAGCCTAACAGTTAGGCCAGGCCGGCCGGGAATCCGCTCGGCGCTGCCGGCCGCGGCCGGGCGGCTGGTTGAATGGACACACCGACGCCGACCGAGAAACCGGAGAGCCGCACGATGGCCCGTACCGACGACGACACCTGGGATCTGGCCTCCAGCGTGGGCGCAACCGCCACCATGGTGGCCGCCGCCCGGGCGATGGCGACCAAGGATCCCCGCCGGCTGATCGACGATCCGTTCGCCGATCCGCTGGTGCGGGCGGTCGGCATGCCGTTCTTCGTGGATCTGCTGGACGGCCGGATCGACGTCACCGCGTTGGGCGACGACGGCGCGCAGCGCGCAGCGTCGATGGTCGCCGGAATGGCGATGCGCACCAAGTTCTTTGACGAATATTTCCTGCAGGCCACCGCCGGCGGTATCCGGCAGGTGGTGATCCTGGCCTCGGGTCTGGACTCCCGCGCCTACCGTCTGGCGTGGCCGTCGGGCACCGTCGTCTACGAGATCGACCAGCCGGAGGTGATCGGCTTCAAGACCGCCACGCTGGCCGACCTCGGCGCCCAACCCACCGCGGAGCGCCGGCCCGTCGCCCTCGATTTGCGGGAGGACTGGCCGGCCGCGTTGCGGACCGCCGGTTTCGACCCGTCGGCGCCGACCGCATGGCTGGCCGAGGGGCTGCTGGTCTATCTGCCGTCCGACGCCCAGGATCGGCTGCTGGACACCATCACCGGGCTCAGCGCAGCGGGCAGCGCGCTGGGGACCGAATACGTTCCGGGCATCGTCGACTTCGACGCCGACCGAAGCCGGGAAATGACCGCCGGTCTGCGCGAGCGGGGGCTGGACCTGGACATGTCGTCGCTGGTCTATGCCGGCCCGCGCAGCAACGTCATCGACCACCTGGACGCACTGGACTGGACGGTCCGCAGCGCATCCGGTGACGAGCTGCTACGCCAACACGACCTTGAGCCGCCGGTCCGCGACGAGCGGGATCCGTTTGGCGAGGTCGTCTACCTCAGCGCAACGCTGGCCTGACCGGACTAACGCTCGGTGGGCACCGGCCTGCGAATTAAAGCTCGGTGGCCGAGCCGCCGGCGCCGGTGATCTTCTCCCGGGCGCTGCCGCTGAACTTGTGCGCGCTGATATTGACCGCGGTCGTCAGCTTGCCGTCGCCGAGCACCTTGACCAGGCTGTTCTTCCGGACCGCGCCCTTGTCGACCAGGTCGGAGACGGTGACCTCACCGCCGGCCGGGAACAGCCGGCTGATATCGCCGACGTTGACCACGTCGTATTCGGTGCGGAACCGGTTGCGGAAGCCCTTGAGCTTGGGCAGCCGCATATGGATCGGCATCTGCCCGCCCTCGAAGGCGGCCGGCACGTTCTTGCGGGCCTTGGTGCCCTTGGTGCCGCGGCCGGCGGTCTTGCCTTTGGAGCCCTCGCCACGGCCGACGCGGGTCTTGGCCTTCTTCTCACCGGGTGCCGGGCGCAGATCGTGCAGCTTGATGACGCCGGCGGCCTCTTGGGCCTTGGCGCTCACCTTGCTCTTGGCGCTCTTCGCGGTGCTCTTCGTGCTGGCGCTCATCAGGAGTTCGCCTCCACCTCTTCTACTTCCACCAGGTGGTGCACGACCTTGATCAACCCGCGGGTCTGCGGGTTGTCCTCACGGACCACCGACTGCCGGATCTTGCGCAGGCCCAACGTCCGCAGGGATTCGCGCTGCTTCCAGCGCGCCCCGACGGTGCCGCGCACCTGGGTGATTTTCAGTTCTGCCATGGCTATGCGCTTCCTTCACGCGCGGCGGCAGCAACCGCCGCTTCGCTTTCCCGGCGCGCCTTGAGCATGCCCGCGGGCGCGACGTCTTCGATCGGCAGACCGCGCCGGGCGGCTACCTCTTCGGGGCGCTGCAGCATCTTCAGCGCGGCCACCGTGGCGTGCACCACGTTGATCGCGTTGTCGCTGCCCAGCGACTTGGCCAGCACGTCGTGCACGCCGGCGCATTCCAGCACCGCACGGCAGGCACCACCGGCGATGACGCCGGTACCCGGGCTGGCCGGACGCAGCATCACCACGCCGGCGGCGGCTTCGCCCTGCACCGGGTGGGTGATGGTGCTGCCGATCAGCGGCACCCGGAAGAAGTTCTTCCGGGCTTCCTCCACGCCCTTTGCGATCGCGGCCGGAACCTCTTTGGCCTTGCCGTAGCCGACGCCGACCATGCCGTGGCCGTCGCCGACGATCACCAGCGCGGTGAAGCTGAACCGACGACCGCCCTTGACCACCTTGGAGACGCGGTTGATGGTGACGACCCGCTCCAGGTAGTTGTTCTTCTCGCCGCCGTCTCGGCCGCCGCGTCCGCCGCGGTCATCCCGGCGACCGCGATCGCCCCGACCGCCCCGGTCGCCTCGTCCGCCCCGGTCGTCGCGGCTGCCCGCCGACGGTGCGCCGGTGTCGGGGGCCGCGTCGGCCGCGGGAGCCGAAGTCTGCTCCGTCATCGTGCGGTCCTTCCGTTGATTGCGAGCATCAGAATTTCAGTCCGTTCTCCCGGGCGGCGTCGGCCAGGGCGGCGATCCGCCCGCCGTAGGTGTTGCCGCCCCGGTCGAACACCACCGCCTCGATGCCGGCGGCCTTGGCCCGCTCGGCAACCAGTTGACCGACCCGCACCGCGCGGGCTTTCTTGTCCCCGTCGACGGCGCGCACGTCGGCCTCGATGGACGACGCCGCCGCCACCGTGTGGCCGCTGCTGTCGTCGACCAGCTGCACATGGATGTGCCGCGAGGAGCGGTTGACCACCAGGCGCGGACGCTCGGTGGTGCCGGCGATCTTCTTGCGCAGCCGGTTGTGCCGGCGCAGCCGGGATACCCGGCGGGCCGCCGACGCGGTGGTGCCGACCGGGGTGCGGTCGACGGTCTGGGTCTGTGCTTGTGCCATGACTACTTACCTGTCTTTCCGACCTTGCGACGGATCTGCTCGCCCTCGTAGCGCACGCCCTTGCCCTTGTAGGGGTCCGGGCGGCGCAGGCGGCGGATGACCGCCGAGATCTGGCCGACCTTCTGCTTGTCGATGCCAGACACCGAGAACTTCGTCGGGGTCTCCACCGCGAAGGTGATGCCCTCGGGCGGCTCGATGACCACCGGATGGCTGTAGCCCAGGGCGAACTCCAGGTTGCTGCCCTTCTGCTGCACGCGGTAGCCGACGCCGAAGATCTCCATCTTGCGGGTGTAGCCCTCGGTCACCCCGTTGACCAGGTTGGCCACCAGGGTGCGCGACATCCCGTGCAGCGAGAGGCTGCGCCGCTCGTCGTCGGGCCGGTTCACCACGATGGCGCCGTCGTCGTTGCGCGAGACCGTGATCGGCTCGGCAACGGCCAGCTCCAGCGTGCCTTTGGGGCCCTTGACCGACAGATTCTGGCCGTCGATCGTCACATCGACGCCGGAGGGAACCGGCACCGGCTGCTTACCAATACGCGACATAGTTCTACTTCTCCTGTCCCGCTACCAGACGTACGCGAGGACTTCGCCGCCCACGCCCTCGCGGGACGCCTGGCGGTCGGTTCGCAGGCCGGAGGACGTGGAGATGATCGCCACGCCCAGGCCACCGAGCACCCGCGGCAGATTGGTCGATTTCGCGTACACCCGAAGGCCGGGCTTGGACACCCGGCGCAGACCGGCGAGGCTGCGCTCCCGGTTCGGGCCGTACTTGAGCTTGACCACCAGCGCCTTGCCGACCCGAGCATCCTCGGTGCGGTAGTCGCTGATGTACCCCTCGGTCTTGAGGATCTCCGCGATATTCGCCTTCAGCTTCGAGTGCGGCAGCGTCTCCTGCTGGTGGTTGGCCGAGTTGGCGTTGCGCAGTCGGGTCAGGAAGTGCGCGATG
>CAYPTG010000195.1:0-4962 GCA_964413455.1 uncultured Mycobacterium sp.
GGAGCCCAGTCCGGGTTCGGAACGCAGATCACCGAATGGGTCCGGGAGCACTTCGCCGTGCAGGACGTCAACGGGACGCAGGTGTACGACTTGACAGTCGGCGCAGTAGTCCGTGGGTGGGGCTGAAAAGGTAGACCAGGGCGAAAGTCACACCGTTGGCGAGCACCACCATGGGCCCGGACGCGGTGTCGAGGTAGTAGCTCGCGTAGAGGCCGATCAGTGCGCACGCAGCGGCGAGGGTGGGGGCGATAAACAGCATCCGGCTGAACCGATCGGTCAGCAGGTAGGCGGTGGCGCCTGGGGTGATCAGGAGAGCGACCACCAGAACCACCCCGACGGCTTGCAGCGCGACGACGGCGGTCAGGGCGAGTAACCCGAGCAGGACGGCACCCAGTACTCGAGGATTGAGGCCGATGGCGTGAGCGTGGTTGGGGTCGAAGGCGTAGAGGGTGAAGTCGCGGCGTTTGTAGAGCAGGACCGCCAGGACGAAGGCGCCGAGGATCGCGACTTGGATGAGGTCCGATCGTGAGACTCCGAGCAGGTTGCCGAAGATGATGTGATTGAGGTCGACCTGGCTGGGTGTGACCGAGATCAGAACCAGCCCAAGGGCGAACAGGGTCGTGAACACCACACCGATGGCAGCGTCTTCTTTGGTACGACTGGTATCGCGGACGAGTCCGATCAGAGCCACGGCCGTGAACCCAAAGAGGATGGCGCCCAACGCGAATGGAGCTCCGGCTATGTAGGCCAGGACGACTCCGGGCAACACCGCATGTGAGACCGCGTCACCCATCAGTGACCAGCCGATGAGTACCAGCCAGCACGACAGGGTGGCACACACCACCGAGGCGATCAGCGTGGTGGCGGTGGCGCGCACCATAAACTCCAGCCGCATGGGTTCGAGGAGGAAGTCGAGGACGTTCACGGCGGCCCCGGGGCGTCGTCGAGGTCGAGACCGAAAGCGCGGGCCAGGTTCTGCGGTTGCAGGACCACGTCGGGCTGGTCGTGCAGCAGTACCGTGCGCATCAGCAGGATCGCCTCGTCAGCCAGATCGGGCAGCGCATGCAAGTCATGGGTGGACACCAGGATCGTCGTGCCGCTGTCGGCGAGGCCGCGGAGCAGCTCAACGATGGTGGCTTCGCTGCGCTTGTCGACCCCGGCGAACGGTTCGTCGAGCAGCAACAGGTCGGCTTCTTGCGCGATGCAGCGGGCCAGGAAGGCGCGTTTGCGTTGCCCGCCGGACAGAGCTCCGATCTGGCGATGCTGGTAGTCGCCGAGTTCGACACGGGAGAGCGCATCATCGACGGCCCGGTGATCGGCCGGGCGGCCGCGTCGGGTCGGCCCCATGTGCCCGTATCGGCCGGTGAGCACGACGTCGCGAACCGACAGAGGAAACGCCCAGTCGATCGCTTCGCTTTGCGGCATGTACCCGACCAGTCCGGCCTTGCGTGCGGCCGCGGGTTCGGCGCCGAAGATGCGCACGGTCCCGGCATCGGGGCGCACCAATCCGATGATCGCCTTGAACAGGGTGGATTTCCCGGAGCCGTTCATCCCGACCAGCCCGCAGACCCGACCTGGCTGCATGGTCAGGGTCGCATCGCGCAGGGCAAGCACCGGCCCGTAGCGCACCGTGACCGAGTCGACCTCCAGTGCAGGGACCGTCGTCGTCACGATGCGCGGCGGGCCGTCAACGCGGTCGCGATGGTGTTCGCGTCGTAGCGGATCAGATCCAAGTAGGTCGGCACCGGCCCGTCGGGTTCGGACAGCGAGTCGACGAACAGCACCCCGCCGAAGCGGGCATCGGTGGCTTCCACGACGCGCTGCATCGGTGCGTCGGAGACGGTGGACTCGCAGAACACCGCGGGCACATTGTTGGTCTTGACGAAATTGATCGTTGAGGCGACCTGCTGCGGGGTGGCTTGCTGTTCGGCGTTGACCGCCCAAATGTATTTCTCGGTCAGCCCCGCATCGCGGGCCAGATAGGAGAAGGCGCCTTCGCAGGTCACCAGCGCCCGTTGGGTGGGCGGCAGCGCGTCGAGCCGGTCGACGAGTTCGTCGTTGACTTCTTGCAGCCGGCCGCGGTAAGCCGCGGCGTTGGCGCGGTAGTCCTGAGCATGGTCGGGATCCAGCTCAGCGAACGCCTCGGCGATGTTGTCGGCATAGATCTGTACGTTCAGCGGTGACATCCACGCGTGCGGGTTCGGCATGCCGGCGTAGGCGTCTTCAGCGATATCTATCGGCGCCACGCCCTCGCTAACCACGACGTGTGGCACCTTGAGGCCGTTGACGAACTTGGCGAACCACGCTTCCAGGTTCAGGCCGTTATCGAGGATGAGATCAGCGTGCGCAGCTTTCTTGATGTCACCGGGCGTGGGTTCGTAACCGTGAATCTCCGCCCCGGGCTTGGTGATGGATTCCACCGTCAAATGCTCACCGGCCACGTTTGATGCGATATCGGCCAGCACGGTGAACGTCGTCAACACCGTTGGCCGCCCGGCATTACCTGAGTCGCTGCGCTGGGGGGAACAGGCCACCGTCAGCGCCGCGATACCGACGATCGCGATGGACGTGGTTGCCCGCCATCGGTCACCTCGTCTCATGCCGTGCTCCCACTCGTGGATCAGTTTTTCGGTTTTGTCGAAACCATATAGCAGCCCGCCCCGTTGGTTTTTTCTTCGGCGGCCACCTGCCATTCATCGACCACAGGCTGGACCTCGTGAAGCTCTGCCAACAGCACGACGAGGTCACCGGGGCGGGCGCGGTCGAATGCCGCTCGGATCGCGTCCAACGGGTCAGTCTCGCTAGTGATCCGGTCGGGGTCGACGCCCTGCGCCAGCAGCACGACCCGGCACCGGGCCACCATTGCCGCGGCTGGATCGTCACCTGCGTAGTGACTGCATCCGCGGACCTCGGCGTGATCGCAACCTAGGACGAACTCATCGAAGGAGGCAGCCATGAGCGGGGCAGCGGTATCGAAATGGGACGGATGCCGGTTGCCGATACTGAGGTTGCAGAGCAGCCGACGTCCGGAAACGGGCATCTCGGCGACCACCGCACAGATTCCGCGGACACCATCGGGGTTATGGGCAAAGTCCAACAGGACCGTGAACGGCAGACCGTCGATGAAGTTGTAACGCCCCGGGTTCTCATCGGGGGTGTTGCGGAACGAACTCAGCGCCGCACGGATGGTTGCGGTTTCGATGCCCTGTGCCCAAGCCAGCGCCGCCGCAAACAGCGCGTTGGTCGCGTTGAAAGCCAGCAGGCCGTTCATCGTGGCGGGGATGTCGTGGACCGGCATCAGTTCGGCATCGGCTGCACCGGTCGCGAGGACGATCCAGGGTCGGCCGTGGCGCTCGTCGAGGAACACCGCCTCGCCGCCCTGCCGCCGGTGCTCCACCACGGCGTCCAAGGCCGGGGTGCGGGCAACCAGAATATGCCGGCCGGTTCCTGCCCGATCCCGCATTGCCAGGCACAGCGGATCTTCGGCATTGACGACGATCGCCTCGCTGGCCCGTTGGAATACTTCGGCTTTGAGTTCGGCCATCTGCTCGAGGGTCTCGACACCGTCGAGGCCGAGGTGGTCGTCCTGGACGTTCAACATGGCTGCGACGTCGTACCGGTCGCAATGGTGCCCGAAGATAATCAGTCCCTTGCGCGGCATCTCCAGAACGGCCGCTTGCACCGCCGGATCGGTCAGGATGATCCGCGCGCCCGGCTGGCCGGACAGGTTGTCGTTACTGACGGTCTGGTCTCCGATGCGCACCCGTTCGGTGGTGCAGACCCCGGTGAGCTTGCCGGCAGCCGTCCAGATGCGAGCCAGCATTTCCGACGTCGTGGTCTTGCCGTTGGTGCCGGTGATCGCAGCGGTGGGAATCCTGGCCGACCGCCCGGCGAACAGGATATCCAGGACCTCGCCATTGATATCCCGATCCGGGGCTGCCTGCCATAACGAGTGAAAGTCCGGCTGCCCGTTGATATCTCGGACCACTGCGCCCACGTCATGCCACGAACGGCTGATGTCCGGACAACGCAATTCAACCCCGGCGATATCGAGTCCCACGATGCGGGCAGTTCGGACGGCCAATGCGAGGTTGTCGGAGTGCGCGATGGCGGTGACGTCGTCGGTCGAGTCGACGCCGACGCGAACGACTTGCACCACCGCGCCGCGGACAACCAGCAGTCTGTGATTGACGCCCTCGAACGGCTCATTTGGGACCGGAACCGCGGCTCCGGCCAAGGTCTTGCTGGCTTTGTTCTTGTTCGCGGCCATCGTCATCGCCATCCACCCGGTCCGCCCGGTCAGCGCCAGATCGAACCGCTCCGCGTTGGCTCCCCACCCGATCTGCACAAAACTGGGTTGTACCTCGAAGGGCAGGCCGCGCCGCACGGCCGCCTCGACGAAACGCAGGGACACCGGCCCCAACCCAAGGGATTGGATCTCGGGCAGCCGACCATCGAGATGGTTGTCCAGGGTGGAGGTCGGACCGTAGTCCGCTTTACAAGGTTCAGAACGCACCCAGTCGGTGACAAGCCGAAGCGCCAGCGCCAGGGCCTCGTCGAAGAACTGCGAATCCGCCCACGGGATGGCCAGCTCAAGCCGGCCCGGCTCGACACGGCAAACCCGGCCCCGCCACACAGGACGGCGCCCCCACCGCTGGATGGCCACTGTCAGGGCGATCACCCAGTTGCCCAGCCAGCGCAGATCCTGGTCGGAGTCGGCCTCGTCCTGGGGCATCAAAAAATCTGCCGGCCAATCGGCGGCACCGTGCAGCGGTTCGGCCGGGTTCATCGCCACAGCGCCGGCGCGAAACCTCCCGTCCATCATCAACGGATCATGGGGAAAAACACCGTTCGCCGATAGCTCGACGACCGCCGTCTTTTCATTCAGGCCCGCGGAACACCCACGCAGGAACCGACGGTCTTCGACTCGCATCTCAAGACCGGTCACGACAGGCTCTCCCG
>CAYPTG010000196.1:0-4949 GCA_964413455.1 uncultured Mycobacterium sp.
GTGCGCACGCAGCGCCTCGTCCAGGCTGATCGCCTGCGCCGGGTCGTGCACATTGCCCGAGCGGGTGCGCCGGGTCACCGCGGTCTGGATGTTGAGCACCGGGGTGGGCGGGGACACCGAGCCGTCGTTGTGCAGCGAGACCACCGCGCCGGAGGCCACCGCGTCGGCGAACGCCTGCCATTTGCCGCCGTGCTCGTGGTCGAACATCTGACCGTCCAGCAGATCACCCCAGTAGTACAGCTGGAACGGCGCCATCGAGAGGTACACCCCGAGCGCGGCGGCCCGGTCGAACTGCGCTCGGGTGCCCGCCCCCAGATGTTCGATGCGCCAGCGGTGGTCGGTGCCCGCCAGGTTGTACCGGTGCAGCGCCGCCTCGTAGGCGTCCAGCGCCAAGTCGATGGCCAGGTCACCGTTGGCGTGGAAGGCCATCTGCCAGCCGGCCGGGGCGGCCACATCCAAGATCGCGTCCAGCTGCGCGCGGGTGTAGTTCATCGATTGCGGCCCACCGGCTTTCGCCGGGTCGATGCCGGCGGTTCGGGTGGCCTCGGTGTCCAGGTACGGAAACGAGATCGCGATATTGCCTACCCACGGCGAGCCGTCGGTCCACAACTTGACGCCCTGTTTGACCAGCAGCGCCTCGCCGGCGGTGAACGTCTCGGGCTGGCTGTAGGTGGCGCTGGTGGACACCTCGAACATGCTGACTCGCAGCGGGCAGGACGGTGCGGCGGCCAGCGCCTCGTAGGCGGCCTTCATGTTCTGGTCGTAGGTCATATCCGAAGTCGAGGTGTACCCGCCGCGGGCCATCAGCGCGTAGTAGCTGGCGGCGCTGGCCAGCGGGTTGCCCATCTGCGCCATCAGCGGCCCCACCACCGCGGTGACCACCGGCAGCTCGAAACCCTGGCCGTCCAGGCTGCCGTCGGCGTTACGGCCGTAGTGCGAGGCCACCGGGTCGGCCGGCGGGCTGACGTCCCAGCCGTGCAGTTTCATCAGTGCGGTGTTGAAGTACACCCCGTGCCCGGAGTTATCGGTGATCACGGTGACCCGGTCGCCAAAGATCTGGTCGAGTTCGGCGGCCTTGGGCGCCGGACGCTGATGCAGCAGCGCGTCGAATCCGGCGAACCACAGCGGGGTCGCCGCATCAGTGGAACTGATCGCCTCGGCGAAGACCTTCTGCATCTCGGCCCAGTCCGCGACATCCCACGGGGCAATGGACCGGGCTGGTGGCTGGGTCGCGACGCCGCTCATCACCGGATGACTGTGCGGCTCAACGAAACCGGGCAGCAGCGCAGCCGCGCCGGTGTCGATCAGCTCGGCGTCGGGCAGCGCCGCCTGGCACTCCTGCACCGACCCGACCGCGACGATGGTGGCGTCGGACACCGCCACCGCGTCGGCGCGCGGGCGCCCCGGGTCCATGGTGATTACTGTCCCGGCCCGCAGAATCCGATTCGCCATGCTCGCAGTAGAACACGTACCGGTCGCGCCACTCAATCGGCGCGGAGGTCGTCGAATTGATTGTCATACTTGACGGTGATGACCGAATCTGACGCCCGGCCGCGCAAACCGGTCATTGTCTCCGTCGACGACGACCCGGCCGTGTCCCGGGCCGTGGCCCGGGACCTTCGCCGCCACTACGGCGAGCGGTACCGGATCGTGCGGGCCGAGTCGGGGGCCGACGCGCTGGACACCCTCAACGAACTGAAGCTGCGCGGTGACATGGTGGCGGTGTTCGTCGCCGACTACCGGATGCCGCAGATGACCGGAATCGAGTTCCTCGAAGCGGCGATGGACCTCTACCCGATGGCGCGCCGGGTGCTGTTGACCGCCTACGCCGACACCCACGTCGCGATTGACGCGATCAACGTCGTCGACCTCGACCACTATCTGCTCAAGCCGTGGGACCCGCCGCAGGAAAAGCTCTACCCGGTGCTCGACGCGCTGCTGGAAGCGTGGCGCGCCACCGCCGACCGGGGCATCCCGCGCACCCGGGTGATCGGGCACCGCTGGAGCGAACGCTCCTGGGAGGTGCGCCAGTTCCTGGCCCGCAACCAGCATTCGTTCCGCTCGCTGGTGGCCGACGAACCCCAGGGCCGGGAGCTGCTGGACGCCGCCGGCCAGGACGGGTTCACACTGCCGGTGGTGATCACCGAACAGGGTGAGGTGCTGGTCGACCCGAGCGACGCCGAACTGGCCGGCATGCTGGGCCTGTCGACCACCCCGTCGCTGCAGATGTACGACCTGGCCGTGATCGGCGGCGGCCCGGCCGGGCTGGCCGCCGCGGTCTACGGCGCCTCAGAAGGTCTGCGGACCGTGCTGATCGAGGAGACGGCGACCGGCGGGCAAGCCGGCCGCAGCTCCCGGATCGAGAACTACCTCGGCTTCCCGGCCGGCGTCTCCGGCGCCGAGTTGACCACGTCAGCGCGCCGGCAGGCCGAGCGATTCGGGGCCGAGGTGATCACCACCCGCAAGGCGGTCGAACTCGTCGCCGGCGACGCCGGAACCGCCCGCACCATCAAGTTCTGCGACGGCGACCAGATCGCGGCCCGGGCGGTCATCTTGGCCACCGGGGTGGAATACCGCAGGCTGCGGGTCCGTGGATGCTGGGACAACCCCGACGACCCGGCTGATAGCTACGTGGGCCGCGGCGTCTACTACGGCGCATCGGTGGCCGACGCCGCCGAATGCGAAGGCGAAGAGGTCTATCTGGTCGGCGGCGCCAACTCGGCCGGCCAGGCGGCGCTGCACATGGCAGACCGTGCGAAGTCGGTGACCCTGCTGGTCCGCGGCCCGTCGCTGGCGGCGTCGATGTCGCACTACCTGGTCGAGCGGATCGAGAGGCACCCGACGATCGCCGTGCGCACCGACACCCAAGTGGTGGACACCATCGGCGACGACGATCACCTGACCGGTCTGGTGATCGAGAACAGCCAGACCGGTGAGCGCGAGGAGGTCGCCGCGACGCGGATGTGCTGCTTCATCGGTGCCGAGCCCCGCACCGATTGGCTCGACGGGGTGGTGGCCGTCGACGACCACGGGTTCATCCTGGCCGGCCCGGACCTGGGCGAGGACCCCGGCTGGCCGCTGGACCGGCCGCCGTATCACCTGGAGACCGGGGTCCCCGGCGTGTTCGTCGCCGGCGACGTGCGGGCCGGCTCGGCCAAGCGGGTGGCCGCCGCCGTCGGCGACGGGTCGATGGCGGTGATGCTGGTGCACCGCTATCTGGCCGAAGCGTGAAAACCCCACTCGCAGAACACTTTGTCGAAAGGAGACCCCGATGGGACAGAAATGCCTGCCCGATGACCTGCGCACGCTGTTCCTGTTCGAGTCACTGACCGACACCCAACTGCAGCGGCTGTGCGACAACGGCCACGTCGCGACGTTCCCGCCCGGCCCGGTGTGTATCGAGGGCGACCCGGCGACCTGCTTGTACGTGCTGCTCGACGGTGAGCTGGTGATGTCGCAACAATCGGCCGGCGTCGATATCGAGTTCACCCGTACGTCGCAGCGCGGGGTGTTCTGCGGTGCGTGGTCGGCCTACATGCCGAACGTGGAACCGGTCTACGACGCCACGGCGCGGGTGACCACGCCGTCGCGGTTCTTCGTGCTCGACGCCGGCGAGTTCGCCCGGTTCATGCGTTCGGAGTTCCCGATGGCGGTGCACCTGCTCGAAGGCCAGAAGGTGGGCGGCCTGCGCAAGCATCAGATCATCGGGCAACGCGAGAAGCTGCTGGCCCTGGGCACCATCACCGCCGGGCTCACCCACCAGCTCAACAACCCGGCCGCCGCGATCTCCCGGGAAGTGGCCGACCTGCGGGAGAACGTGGCCAAGATGCGGCACAAGCTGGCGATGCTGGCCGGCGGCAAGTTCACCCCCGAGGCGCTGCGGGTGCTGGTGCGCATCCAGGAGGAGGTGGCCGAGTTGGTGCCCAAGTCGAGGGCCCAGCAGTTGACCGCGATGGAGGTTGCCGACCGGGAGGACGCGGTCGGTGACTGGCTTGAGGCGCACGGCATCGATGAGAGCTGGGATCACGCGCCGAGCTTCGTCGAGGCCGGTCTGGATACCGATTGGCTGGAGCGGGTCAAGGCTTCCATCGACGACGTGGACTGCTCGGCGACGCTGGCCGGCGCCATCGGCTGGCTCAAGTGCACGGTCGATACCGAACTCTCGACGCTCCGGGTGGCCGAGGCCAGCAAGCGGATCTCCGCGCTGCTGGACAGCACCAAGCAGTACTCGCAGATGGATCGGGCGCCGTATCAGTCCACCGACGTCAACGAGCTGCTGCACAGCACGCTGATGATGTTCGGCGGAAAGATCGGCAAGGACGGCCCGATCCGCTGTATCAAAGAGTACGACCGGTCACTGCCTGAAATCCTCTGCTACCCAGGTGATCTCAACCAGGTGTGGACCAACATCATCGACAACGCCATCCAGGCGATGGGCGGGCACGGCACGCTGACGATCCGGACCATGCGCGAGGGCGACGGCTTTGTCCGGGTGGAGCTCGGCGACGACGGCCCCGGCATCCCGGAGGAGATCGTCGAGCGGATCTTCACCCCGTTCTTCACCACCAAAGCATTCGGCGAGGGCACCGGCCTGGGCTTGGACCTGGCTTGGCGGATCGTCGTGGAGAAGCATCAGGGCAACCTGCGGGTGGAGTCCCGACCGGGCGACACCCGGTTCATCGTGTTGCTGCCGCTGGTCGCACCGGCCCCGGATGGATCTTGATCGATCTACGGCCGCCGAGGCCGGCCGGGATTCTGCTCGGATATCTGCTGGACGCGTCGCTGGCCGACCCGCGCCGCGGACATCCGGTGGCCGGGTTCGGCTGGTGTGCAACGACTTTGGAGAAATTCAGCTACCGCGACACCCGGGCGGCCGGCGCGCTGCACACCGCGGCGCTGGTCGGCGGAGTGACCGGTGTTGCGGCGGTGCTGGGGCGGGGCGGACGCTC
>CAYPTG010000197.1:0-4937 GCA_964413455.1 uncultured Mycobacterium sp.
TGCCCCCGCAGCTTCGTTGACCTAGGGGTGCTAAGCCTTCGGGTCCGTCGATTCGCGCCTTCGCAGGTTGGCGAAAATCGATGTGAATTCCCGCAGTTCGTGTCTGAACGTCGGCACGATCGCGACGACGGCGACCGTCAGTAGCGAGGAGATGATCGCGGCGGCCAGGGTGCGATCGGCACTCCAGTCGGCGTGCGACGCCAGCTCTCTGACAACAATCCCCACCGCCAGCACCGGAGCAAGAAAGCCCAGGCGAATCAGCGACGGCCGCATGAAGTCTTTCGCTGGAAGCCCCAACCAGCGGAGTCCGAGCGTCGTGACAACGAGCCAGTTCAACGTCAGGCTAGTCGCGTATAGGGTGGCCACCCAGACGGCGCCGCGGCCGGCGAAGACGAAGTACATGGCCGTTATCGGAATCCAGACCGCGGCCTCAAATGCCCACAGCAGGCCGAGCCTGCCCTTGTGGGTGAACAGCCAATAATTCACGTACCCGAATACCTGGAAGATGCCACCGACGGCAAGCACCTGGGCGAAGTATCCCGCCTGGCGCCAGGTCGGTCCGAACATGAACTCGGCAAGGTCCCCACCACCGACGATGATCAACGCCAGCACCGGCAGCAGCGCGTACGCCATGGCCAGCTGGACCCGTTTCGCTGCTGCGACAAGAGCCGGTCCGTCGGCGACATGCGCCAAGATCGGTACCACCACGCGGGTCAGCGGCCCAGCCAGCTGGACTAGGGGAAACGCGACAAGTTGAAAGGCGCGTGAGTACAGCCCGACCGTTGCGGCACCGAGTGCCCGTCCGACAGCGGCGGGGGCCGCGTACACGGCCGCGTAGTTCGTCAAATCGAGACCCAGCGCCGAAGCCGCCAAAGAGGCGTGCCCGCCAACGCCGCGCAGTCGCGGCCACGACCGTGGGACATAGCCGGACAGCGCCACCAGCAGGATGATCAACACGACGGCAAACGCTCCGTGCTGGATCACCACCGCCCAATACCCGGCGCCGCGAACCGCGGCTACGCACGCCGCCACCAATGCCACAGCTTGGGCAACGGTATCGACCGAGGCGAGGGCGCCGAACTTGTGCTTGCGGGCCAATTCGGCCCGAAACTGCGGCGCCAACCCGGAGATGCAGACGAATATCGCCAACCATCTGGTGACCTCCGCGAGGCGAGGTTCACCGTAAAACTCCGCGATCAACGTGGCCGCCGCCCATACGACTACGGCCGTCACAACGGCTAACGCCGCATTGATATAGAACAGGGCATCGCGGATATTCGGTTCGAGGTACGCCTCGCGCATGATGGCGGTGGAAAGCCCGAAGTCACTGAGCACAGAGGTGACTCCGACGATGGACGTGACCATGGCCACCAAGCCGAAGTCTGTCGGAGTGAGCAGGCGAGCCAACAAGATCAAACCGACCAACTGGATCGCCGTGCGCAGCACCTGGCCGGCGATTACGGCGACCCCTCCGCGGACGGCTGTCTCTTGGAGGGATCCGCCTTGTTCAGACGTCACCACGAGCCATTCCCGAGACCGCCTTCTTAGGTCTGGCCGTTCGCGGCGTGTTCTATATCGGCCTGGGCCGTCGGCGTGCCGCGAGCGCGTAGCAGTCCAAGCCACAGGGCTTCGATTCCGATGCCTGCCACGATAAAGATGAACGGCTCGATGTGCATCCGGTAGCGCGCGTGCACACAGGTGGCGGCATAGGCCAACGTCAGCAGGCCGACGGCAGTCAGGTAGATGGTCGTTGGCGCCGGACGCAGACGACGTCGGTGACGCCATGCGGTAACCAAACCGACGATAGCCAGCAGATTGGTGCCCAGCCACGGCACCAAGTAGGCAGCAGAGCCGGTCGTTGGTTTGTCTGTCCAGTCGTAGCCCCACAGCAGGAGGACCTTGGTGGCCGTCAACTCGGCGAGCCGGCCTACGGAGGCGTTGTGGATGTCGTGTTCGAATACCTCGGTGTAGGCCTGCTGGCGACGCGTTTCGTATCCCGGGCCGCGGGGCACCGATGCATTGATCTCATTGATGGTCTGCCCGCCAGGTTCATTTTGGTCTTCGGAACGCTTGCCCGACCCGTTCGTGTAGGGGTTGAAACCTTTCCAGAGGTTGTAGCCCTGACTCTGCGCGGTCGGTATGAACTTTCCGAATTCTTCGTAATTTCGTATCGTCCACGGAGCCAGCACCAGGAGCATCGCCACCGCACCGGCTACGCCGGCCTTAACGAAGACCGAACCTCGTCGTCGCCAAGCGGCACCCACCGCCAGTAGGACGGGGCCGATGATCAGCATCTCCGAGCGGTTGAGCGCGGCTAGGCCGCACAAGAGTCCGCCGAGTGCCCCAAGGGCAAGGGGCATCTCATCATTTGCCGCGAGCTTCACAGCGACCGCGGTTACCGCCAGAAGCAGCAGCACCGCCCAGTTCGTCTGGTGGTAGACGGCGGTCACGTAGACAGCCGTGGGGTAGGTGGCCAACAGCATCGCTGCGGCGAAGGCGGCCCAGCGTGACGGCCAGAGCTTGCGGGCTAAGTAAAAGACCAGCGCCACCGCGCCCAGGGCCGCTATCACGTTGGTGCCCAGCCAGACGGCCCGGGCGACCGCGCCATCTCCAAAGATATGGAATAGCCCGAGCCAAAAATAGCTGAGCAACGGCGGCATATAGGCCGACGGGTAGCTGTCACCGCCGCCGTGGTCGTAATACAGACAAAGTTGCCCGCCGTGTTTGATGGCGCATTGCGCTAACTCGCCGTATTCCCAAATATTCGCACTCTGCGAGATATCGCCCTTGAGGAAGACCGCGCAAATGCGCAACACGAGTGCCGTGCCCAAAGCGATGAACAACAGTGTTCGCGTACTTACCGAGCTGAACCGACCGGCCACCTTCACCTCCCACCGTCTGAAGCATGCTGAATCAACGCGGTCGCTGCCGGTTTGGGGTCAAGGTTTGCGCGCAGGACACCAAAGTTCTTCGCGGCATCGGTGAGATCCGTTCCATCGTCAGTCAATTCGTAGTATATGAGTGGTCCGATCCAGTCCCAGGCGGCGACCTGTTGACGGGCTTCCAAAAGGGCCCGAGCCTGATCATCCTCGGAGACGGTATCTTGCCCCGTTCCGGTTGGGGCGCCGTATTCGGTTATCCAGATCTTCTTTCGAGCGTCTCCATGTTTGGCCATCACGTCGTGCAGCTCGGGTAGATCACTGAACCCGCCGACCATGCGCTGCGGAAAGGCCATCGGCATGGCGGGAAAGCTGTAGGGGTGCAACGCAATCCCATCGGCTAACTGTGCGGTCCCATTGGCATAGAGTTGCTCCAGATAATCCCGCGGTGCCACCTCATTATTGGAGCCGTCGTATTTCGGGGAAAGCCCGCCTGTCAGCAGGGTGGCGCCGTGGTCGACGCCGCGTATCGCGGAGGCGACCACTCGAAACAGTTCCCCGTATTCGTTCGCATCGGGACTCGACGGCCAGAAGTGCTCGATATTGGGTTCGTTCCACACCTCCCAGGTCCGCAGACCTCGGGGGAAATAGCGGCTGACCGCGGTCTGCACAAAGGACTGCAGTTTCGAGAGATCTTCGGCTCTGGAGTACGGCGGGTTTTCGTTCTCGCTGGAGTCCGGCGACCGTGCCCACGGCGGGGTTGTCGCGACAACCGCCAGCACGTTGATCCGGTGGGCTTGGGCTTCGTCGACAAAGGTGTCTACTGAGGTCCAATCGTATTGGCCCGGAACGGTTTCGATCCATGCCCAGCTCAGATCCACTCTGACCCAGCTCAGGCCCATCGCCGACATGAGGTCGAATTGCCGTCCGATGGTGGCCGCGTCGTCGCCCCGGAAATGAAGGTGTATGCCGATTTCCGACTTGTGCGACCTACCGTAGGTGCCGCAGCCGAGCGCCGTGATGCTGAACATAAGCACAACACTGAGCATCAGCACGACCGAGAATCGTGGGCGCCCAAGTCTCCGAGCACGGCGCCAACCCCGGGTGGGCAGAAGCGTCGTCAACGGACGATGGCCCTGGTGTCCGATCCTCCAGGAAGCGTCCGTCCGCACACGCCTTCGGCGCGACCGATAGCTAGGGCGATACCGTCTCGCGGACGAAACTTGCCCCGTCTGAGTATCGGCGCCAGCAGAGCACCGAACACGTGGCGGAACTTATCCCACGCTGGGTAATCCCATCGGCGATACAGATACCCGCTGCCACGTCCGTAGTACCGGATTTTGCGGGCACGTTCGTCCGGCGACAGATGCGTGAACTCGGTCTGCGCCCGCACCGCGATGTCATGGATCCAATCGATGGAAAATCCGTCCAGTTCGGTCATGCGCAACAACAAGTCGGTTCCTTCACCCGACTGCCAGGGTGTTGGCGCACCCGACCCGATGGCGGGATCGAACCCGCCGACGCGGACGAAAGCTTGTCGGCTGACCATGGTGGCCGGCTCGATCGCACCCCAGACAGTGCGACGCGTCATCGGCGTACCGGGTGGGGGCATGGAGTTTCTGACGCCTTCTGCGTCGACGAGTTGTACCGCGCAGACCGTCCTATCGGGTGTCGCGTGGGCCCCGAGGCGCTCGAGGAAATCCTCATCGATACGACTGGTGTCATTGGGAAAGCAGAGCCAGTCCACGTCCTCACCAAGCAGGGCTGCGGCGGCGTTGCGGCCATTGGATATCCCCCGCGCACTCTCGACGGTACGAACGTCCAGCCGGTCGGCGACCGCGTCCACCAGCATGGCCAACTTTTCGGTGTCGACGGCATCGTGGTAGGCGATGGCGACGGCCGTCGGCGGTCTCGATTGCCGGTACAAGTCGTTGAGGAGATTGCCAAGCGCGTCCCACCGTCCGAGCGTCGTGACAGCGATGCCGATCCTCGGCTGGGCCGGATTCGTGGAGGTGTCACTCGTTGGGGTGTCACTCATGGTGCGCTTCGCTATTCGGG
>CAYPTG010000198.1:0-4883 GCA_964413455.1 uncultured Mycobacterium sp.
CGATCCGGGTCTGCCGGCGCAGATACCCCAGGTAAAGCACCATGACGACGGCCACCGCCGCACACGACCACCACAGCGTCGGGCTGACGGCGTAGGCCAACCCGGCGGTCACGGCCATCAGCGCCGCCATGAAGGTCAGCACCCGCTTGCGGAACTGGTACTTGCGCGCGCCGATCGCCTCGGCAGAGCTGTGCTCGAGCCGGCGCTGCCGACTCGCCGAACGCGGGGACACCGGAATCGGCGGCTCGTCCTCGGCCTGCGATCCGGAGGAGTCGGCTACGTATTCGTATGTGTCTTCGTATGTGTCCTCGTCGTACACGTCCTCGTCGGCTGCGTATGTCTGCCCATCGGCGTCGGGTTCCACGGTCGCGGCGGGCTCCGCCGGTGGTTCCGGGTCGAACAAGCTGCCTTGCACACCCGCGCCAGCGGCCGGCAACGCCCCGGAGTTCTCTTCGACGACGTCGACGTCGAGGTAGTCCGGCTCGGGCAGGGTCTCTTCGGTCACCGCCGCGACGACGAGCACGGAGCGCACCCGAGTGCCACCCATCCGGGCTTCGCGCACCGCGGCGTCGTACTCCTTGATCGTCTCCTGCTGGACGGCGAACTGCTCGGTCTCATCGAGGGATTCGGGGTAGTCGTCGGGCGCATCGCCGACAAACTCGTCCTCGCGCTTCCAGTCCGGGTCGTGCCGGTGGCCGGCCGCCGGACCGCTGCGCTTGATCAGCCGGGACTTGGTGTCGCTGTCGAGCACCCGGGTGGCCAGCGCTACGTCGCTGGTCCGCCGGACCGTCTCGCGTTTGTTGATGAGCATCGGCACCAGGACGAAAAGCCATAGCACCACGAGTGAAATCCAGAGCAATGACTGGGGGATGCTCGGCATGGGGCCTGCTCCTTTCGCGACCAGGCCTAATTACACACGTGTAGTTCCTGGAAAACAAGCACCAACAGCATCAAATACCACATTCGTAACAGCAGATGATGCACCGCCTGTCTCGACTACTGCTGACTGTCTCGCTCCTCCTCCGGCGCGACGCGCCGGCATCGTCGACTCGACTACTGCCAGCGGGCCAGACCCCGGCGCACCAGTCCGGCCGCCACCGAACCGTCGACCTCCTCGGCGGTGATCGCCACCAGCAGGTGATCGCGCCACGACCCGTCGACATTGAGGTAACGCCGAAGCATGCCCTCTTCCCGGAAGCCCACCTTCGCCAGCACCCGGCGGCTGGCCGTGTTCTCCGGGCGCACCGTGGCCTCCACCCGGTGCAGGCCGACCGGGCCGAAACAATGGTCCACGCCCAGCGCCAGCGCCCCGGTGGCCACGCCGCCGCCGGTGACCTCGCGGGACACCCAGTACCCGATCCACGCCGAGCGCAGTGCCCCGTGGGTGATGTTGCCGATCGTCAACTGGCCACGGAAGCGGCCGTCCACCTCGATCACGTACGGCAGCATGCGTCCTTTGCGGGCCTCACCGCGCAACCCGGAATACATCGTCGGCCACGCCGAAAAGGCATGGCGCTGAGACCAATCGAGCTCCGCGGAGGGCTCCCACGGCTCAAGATTCTCCCGCTCGGCCAGTCGCAGCCGACTCCAGTTGCCGCCGTCGCGGATACGTGCAGGCCGCAGCCGGATCAGGCCGCCACGCACCCGCAGCGGACCCACCGGATCCGGCCAGCCCGGATGTGCCGACGAGCCGCCCCATAGGTTCACGGCACCGTCAGCCGCGCTGGGCCAGGAAGGCAACGTCGACGAACTCGCCGGCCGGCACGTCGGTGACCTCGCTGGGCACCAGCACC
Source organism: uncultured Mycobacterium sp. (assembly GCA_964413455.1). Lineage (GTDB taxonomy): Bacteria > Actinomycetota > Actinomycetes > Mycobacteriales > Mycobacteriaceae > Mycobacterium. The sequence continues at coordinate 1,794 of CAYPTG010000198.1, forward strand.
AGGCAGTTCGCCTCGGCCAGCGAGGCCAGCAGGTGCGACGAACCGCTCGGCGATTCCCCGATGGCTTCCACCAGGTAGTCGCCACTGTCGTTGTCCCGCAACAACTGTCCCCGTAGAAAGCCGGTTCGGCCGGCCACCGAGGTGATCGGTGTCAGCGTCCGGGCCCGAATCGTCCGGCGCATCGGCCGGCGCTTGCCCAGCGACAGCCGGATCAACGGCCGCACCATCACCTCGAACACCACCAGCGCACTGACCGGGTTGGCCGGCAGCAGAAATGTCGGAACCCCTTCTGCGCCAAGCTGTCCGAAGCCCTGCACCGAACCGGGGTGCATGGCGACCCGGGTGACCTCCATGCCACCCAACTCGGAGAGCACCGCCCGCAGGTTCTCCGCCGCGGCCCCGCCGACCGCCCCGGCGATCACCACCACCTCGCTGCGGTTGAGCTGACTGTCCACCACCTCGCGCAGTTCCTTGGGGTCGCTGCCGACGATGCCGACCCGGCTGACTTCCGCACCGGCGTCGCGGGCGGCGGCGGCCAGCGCGTAGGAGTTGACGTCATAGACCTGGCTGTTGCCCGGGGTGCGGGAGACGTCGACCAGTTCACCGCCCACGCTCATCACCGACACCCGGGGCCGCGGATGCACCAGCACCCGCTCACGCCCGACGGCGGCCAGCAGCCCGACCTGGGCGGGTCCGATGATCGCCCCGGCGCGCACCGCGACGTCGCCGGGCTGTACGTCATCGCCGACCCGTCGCACATAGGCACCGGAGCGGACCGCCCGCAGCGCCCGCACCCGGGACTGCCCGCCATCGGACCAGCGCAGCGGCAACACCGCATCGGCCAGGGTGGGCATCGGGGCGCCGGTCTGGATTCGGGCGGCTTGTTTGGGTTGCAGTCGGCTGGGGGTGCGGGCGCCGGCCTCGATGACCCCGGTCACCGGCAGCACGACCTCCTCGTGGTCGCCGGCGCTGATGTCGACGCTGCGCACCGCGTAGCCGTCGATGGCGGCCTGGTCGAACCCGGGCATCGGCGCTTCGGCGACCACCTCTTCGGCGCACATCAGGCCCTGGGCCTCGGCGATCGGCAACCGCACCGGGCGCGGTGCCACCGCGGCGGCCGTCACTCTGGCCTGCTGTTCCTCCACCGAACGCACGAGCGCGCCTTTCTCACCTAGCGGGACGCCGGCCCGCCGCGGCGCCTACTGGTCGTCCAGGCTCAGCCGCTCAACCAACCAGGTCCGCAATTCGGGACCGTAATCCTCGCGATCCAAGGCAAAGTCAACCGCAGCCTTCAGATAGCCGCCGGGATTTCCTAGGTCGTGTCGAGAACCCCGGTGCACCACCACATGCACGGTATGGCCCTCGTCGATCAGCAAGGCGATGGCGTCGGTGAGCTGGATCTCGCCGCCGGCGCCACGCGGCACTCGGCGCAGCGCGTCGAAGATGGCGCGGTCCAGCACGTAGCGGCCGGCGGCGGCGTAGCGGGACGGGGCCTTGTCGGCATCCGGTTTCTCCACCATGCCGTTGACTTTGAGCACGTCGGGGTCGGCGCCGGGGATGGTCTGGACGTCGAACACCCCGTAGGAGCTGACCTCGTCGGGCTCTACCTCAATGGCGCACAGCACGGTGCCGCCGCGCTCGGCTCGGACCTGAGCCATGGTGACCAGCACCCCGACCGGCAGCACCAAATCGTCGGGCAGCAGTACGGCGATGGCGTCTTCGTCGGGGGACAGCAGCGGCTCCACGCAGCTCACCGCGTGACCGAGCCCCAGCGGCTCGGCCTGGACCACCGACTCTACTTTGATCAGTGCGGGCGCCCGCCGGACCTTTTCCAGCATGGCCTTCTTGCCGCGGGCCTCCAGGGTGCCCTCAAGCACCAGGTCTTCGACGAAATGCGCGACCACGCCGTCCTTGCCCTCGGAGGTGACGATCACCAACCGCTCGGCGCCGGCCTCGGCGGCTTCCTCGGCGACCAGCTCGATGCCGGGGGTGTCGACGACCGGCAGCAGCTCCTTGGGCACCGTCTTGGTAGCGGGTAGGAATCGGGTCCCCAGACCCGCCGCCGGCACGACCGCCGTGAACGGGATCGGCACCTGTCCGTTGAGCATGGAAGTACCCTAGTCGAGTCGACGATGCCGGCGCTGGGCGCCGGAGGAGGAGCGAGACAATCAGGCCTAGTCGTGGTCGGCTGATTACGTACTGGGAGTCCTAGCAGCAAGGGTGTGACCATGCCCGCTGAGAGCAAGGCCGGTCGGCGCCGTGATCTGCTCGCCGCTCGCCGCGCGGTTCCCGAGGCGGTCCGCCGGGCCGAGGCCGAGGCGCTCTGTGGACATCTGGCCGCGGTGCTGGGCGATGCCCGAACGGTCTGCTGCTATGTCCCGGCGAGTACTGAGCCGGGGTCCGCGGAGATGCTCGACGTGTTTAGCCGCCTAGGTGCGAGGGCGCTGCTGCCGGTGGTCTGCACCGGATCCGACGGCGAGCATCTGCCGTTGCGATGGGGCCGCTACGCGCCAGGAACGCTGGTGGCGGGCCGATTCGGGCTGTACGAGCCGGCCGAGCCGTGGCTGGAGCCGGAGGCGATCACGCAGGCGCAGGTAGTGCTGGTCCCGGCGCTGGCGGTGGATCGGCGCGGGGTGCGGCTGGGCCGTGGCGGCGGTTTCTATGACCGGTCGCTGCCGCTGTGTGCGCCGGGCACCCGGCTGGTGGCGGTGGTGCGTGACGACGAGGTGCTGCCGCAACTGCCGGCCGAGCCGCATGACGTGCCGATGACGCATGCGCTGACCCCGGGCCGGGGTCTGCTGCGGCTGGGGGCTGCTGCGGCTGGGGAATGCCCGCCGGCCGATGGCGGTTCTAGCACTTGACGCGCTAGAGTGCTAACAGCCCAGTTTCTCCGGAGGTTGATGTGCCGACCTATAGCTACGCGTGCACCGAGTGCGATCACCGGTTCGACGCGGTGCAGGCGTTCACCGATGACGCGTTGACCAGTTGCCCGCAATGCGAGGGGCGGTTGCGCAAGCTGTTCAACTCGGTCGGGGTGGTGTTCAAGGGCAGCGGCTTCTATCGCACGGACAGCCGCGAGTCGGGTGGGGC
>CAYPTG010000199.1:0-4862 GCA_964413455.1 uncultured Mycobacterium sp.
GGTCTGGAGGCGCTGCTGGCTACCGAACCCGGAGCGCACGTGCCGGTGCTGGCGCTGTTTGACCACGAAGAAGTGGGTTCCACCTCCGATCACGGTGCGCAGTCGGAGTTCCTGACCACCACGCTGGAACGCATCGTGCTCGGCTGGGGCGGGGACCGGCAGGACTTTCTGCGGCTACTCACCGCGTCGATGGTGGCCTCCGGGGACATGGCGCACGCCACCCACCCCAACTATCCGGAACGCCACGAGCCCGGGCACCTGATCGCTGTCAACGGCGGGCCGGTGCTCAAGGTGCAGCCCAACCTGCGCTATGCCACCGACGGTCGCACCGCCGCCGCGTTCGAGCTGGCCTGCCGCCAGGCCGGGGTGCCGCTACAGCGCTACGAGCATCGCGCCGATCTGCCGTGCGGGTCGACCATCGGGCCGATGACCGCGGCGCGCACCGGGATCCCCACCGTCGACGTCGGCGCCCCGCAGCTGGCCATGCATTCGGCGCGGGAGCTGATGGGGGCCGCCGACGTGGTGTCCTACGCCGCGGCGTTGGCCGCGTTCCTGTCACCCCGGCCGGCCCCGGCACATCAAGCAGGGGAAGCCGCAGCAGCAGAAGAAGAGGAAGGGGCCGCCGCATGAGTCTTTCGGTGGAGATGGTCACCATCGACTGCACCGACCCGGACGCCCTGGCGCAGTGGTGGTCCACCGCGCTGGACGGCAAGACGATCCCGCTGGTCCCCGGTGAATTCGTGGTGGTGTCTCATGCCGGCGGCCCGAGGATCGGCCTTCAGCGGGTCGACGACCCGACACCGGGCAAAGCCAAGATCCACCTGGACTTCACCGCCGCCGATATGGAAGCCGAAGTGACCCGGCTGGTCGGGCTCGGCGCCCGCGAGACCGGCCGGCATTCGTTCGGCGACTTCGGCTGGGTGGTGCTGGAAGATCCCGCCGGCAACGTGTTCTGTGTCGCCCCGGCGGTGGGCTGAGATGTCATCGGACGCTGGCACCCCGAACCACGACACCGTCGCGCACGCCGCGGCCACCCCCGACCACCCGCAGCCGTACCGCGAACTCGGCCTCAAAGACGATGAGTACCAACGTATCCGGGACATCCTCGGCCGTCGCCCCACCGACGCCGAGCTGGCCATGTACTCGGTCATGTGGAGCGAACACTGCTCCTACAAGTCCTCCAAGGTGCACCTGCGTTATTTCGGCGAAACCACCACTGAGCAGATGCGTTCCGGGATGCTTGCCGGGATCGGCGAGAACGCCGGCGTGGTCGACATCGGCGACGGCTGGGCGGTCACCTTCAAGGTCGAGTCACACAACCACCCCTCCTACGTCGAGCCCTACCAGGGCGCGGCGACCGGGGTCGGCGGCATCGTCCGCGACATCATGGCGATGGGGGCGCGCCCGGTGGCGGTGATGGACCAGCTGCGCTTCGGCGCCGCCGACGCGCCGGATACCCGACGGGTGCTCGACGGCGTGGTCCGAGGGGTGGGCGGCTACGGCAACTCCCTGGGCCTACCCAATATCGGTGGCGAGACGGTGTTCGACGCCTCCTACGCCGGAAACCCGCTGCTCAACGCGCTGTGTGTGGGGGTGCTCCGCAAGGAGGATCTGCACCTGGCGTTCGCTTCGGGTGCCGGCAACAAGATCATCTTGTTCGGTGCGCGCACCGGCCTGGACGGCATCGGCGGGGTGTCGGTGCTGGCCAGTGACACCTTCTCCGACGACGGCGAGGGCGGCCCGTCACGCAAGAAGCTGCCCAGCGTGCAGGTCGGTGACCCGTTCACCGAGAAGGTGCTCATCGAATGCTGCCTGGAGCTCTACTCCGCCGGTGTGGTGGTCGGCATTCAGGATCTGGGTGGAGCCGGATTATCGTGCGCCACTTCCGAACTCGCCTCCGCCGGCGACGGCGGCATGGCCATCCAGCTGGACAAGGTGCCGATGCGGGCCGCCAACATGACGCCGGCCGAAGTGCTCTCCAGCGAGTCTCAGGAACGCATGTGCGCGGTGGTAACACCGGACAACGTCGAGAAGTTCATGGCGATCTGCCGCAAATGGGATGTGCTGGCCACCGTGATCGGCGAAGTTACCGACGGCGACCGGCTGCAGATCACCTGGAACGGTGAGAACGTCGTGGACGTGCCGCCGCGCACCGTCGCCCACGAAGGCCCGGTCTATCAGCGTCCGCTGGCCCGCCCGGACACCCAGGACGCACTCAACGCCGACACCTCCGCGTCGCTGCCCCGGCCGAAGACCGGAGACGAACTGCGGGCCACCCTGCTGGCCATGGTGGGTAGCCCGCACCTGTGCAGCCGGGCGTTCATCACCGAGCAGTACGACCGCTACGTGCGCGGTAACACCGTGCTCGCCGAGCACGCCGACGGCGGGGTGCTGCGCATCGACGAGCAGACGCAGCGCGGCATCGCGCTGTCCACCGACGCATCCGGCCGCTACACCCAGCTGGACCCCTACACCGGCGCCCAGCTGGCGCTGGCCGAGGCGTACCGCAACGTCGCGGTCACCGGGGCCACCCCGATCGCGGTCACCAACTGCCTCAACTTCGGCTCCCCGGAGGACCCCGGCGTCATGTGGCAGTTCTCCCAGGCTGTTCGTGGTTTGGCGGATGGCTGTGTGGCCCTTGGCATTCCGGTCACCGGCGGCAACGTCAGCTTCTACAACCAGACCGGCGCGACGCCTATCCTGCCCACCCCGGTGGTGGGTGTGCTCGGGGTTCTCGACGACGTGCACCGGCGGCTGCCCACCGGCCTGGGCAACGAGCCGGGGGAGACGTTGTATCTGCTCGGTGACACCCGCGACGAGTTCGACGGGTCGATCTGGGCGCAGGTCAGCGCCGACCACCTCGGCGGCCTGCCGCCCACCGTCGACCTGGCCCGCGAGCAGCTGCTGGCGCAGGTGCTGGCCGCCGCCTCCCGCGACGGACTGGCCTCGGCGGCGCACGACCTCAGCGAGGGCGGCCTGATCCAGGCGGTGGTCGAGGCGGCGCTGGCCGGTGAAACCGGTTGCCGGATCGTGCTTCCCGACGGTTGGGACACCGTTGCCGAGGCGTTTGTCTTTCTGTTCTCCGAATCCGCCGGCCGGGTGCTGGTCGCCATTCCGCGCACCGAGGAGAGTCGATTCGTTGCCATGTGCGAGGCCCGCGGACTGCCGGCAACCCGGATCGGGGTATCCGACAACGAATCGGATTCGGTTGAGGTGCAAGGGCTTTTCGCGGTGACACTGGAGGAGCTGCGCAGCACATCCGAAGGGGTGCTGCCCCGGCTCTTCGGATGATCCGGGAGCCGGCAGTGCTCCGGGCGTTGCGGTGGCTACGCCTGGATCTGACCGGCATCGCCTTCGGCGCGCTGTTCTTCTGCCTGTCGCTCACCCCGTCGCTGCTGCCCCGGGACTGGCTCAGTAGCGGGGTCATCGGGGGTATCAACGCGGCCATCGGCTACGGGATCGGCGTCGTGATCGGCGCGGTGGTCCGGGGGCTGTTCTTGGGTGGCCGGTCCTGGTGGCCGCCTCGGCCGTCGGTCCGCCGCGCTCTGCAGGCCGGCGTCATCGCGGCGGCGATCGGGTCGAGCCTGCTGATGATCGTCCCGGCCGCGGCCTGGCAGCGTGACGTCGCCGCGCTGATGGGCATCGACGGCCCGGCCACCGCGACCTACCTGCGCGCCGTGCCGGTGGCGGTGGCGACCGGGGCGGCGCTGATCGCCGCGGCGCGGCTGGTGAAAGACGCCATCAGGATGTTGGCCCGGCTGATGATCCGCCGCTGGCACATCAACGACGAGGTCGCACTGTTCATCGGCACCGCGATCGTCGTCGTCCTGATCCTTACCCTGGTCAACGGGGTGCTGCTGCGCGGACTACTGGCCGCCGCCAGCTCGGCATTCCAGCCGCAGAACACCGCCACCCGCCCAGGGGTGCAGCAACCACACCAACCCGAAAGATCCGGCAGCCCAGCATCATTCGCGTCCTGGGGCAGCCTCGGGTTTCAGGGCCGCAACTTCGTCGGCACCGGTCCGGACGCCACCGAGCTCACCGAACTGAACGGCCTACCCGCCAGAGAACCCGTGCGCATCTACGCCGGGTTGCAATCCGCGCCGACCACCGAGGCCCGGGTGGCGCTGCTGCTGTCGGAGCTGCAACGCACCCGCGCCTTCGAGCGCAAGCTGCTGGTCATCGTCCCCACCACCGGCACCGGCTGGGTGGACCCGATCGCCGCCCGCGCGATCGAATCGATGTACAACGGCGACACCGCGCTGGTGGCCATGCAGTACTCGTATCTGCCGAGCTGGATCTCGTTTCTGGCCGACCGGCGCAAATCGGCGGAAGCCGGACGGGCCATGGTCGACGCCATCCACGAACGCTGGCTGCAGTGGCCGGCCGGCACCCGGCCCAAGCTGGCGCTCTACGGCGAGAGCCTGGGATCGCTGGCCGGGCAGAGCGCCTTCGGATACCTGCCCGACGTGGTCGGTATGGACTTCTCCTCGGTGCTGTGGGTCGGCCCGCCCAACGAGAGCCGGCTGTGGCGGGCGCTGACGGTGCGGCGTGACCCGGGCAGCCCAGAGGTGCAGCCCCGCTACGACGACGGTCGGACCGTGCGGTTCGCCCAGGCTGCCGGCGCCCAGGAGATCGCCGCGGTCGCCGCACCGAACTGGCCGGGTACCCGGGTGCTCTACCTGCAACACGCCTCCGACCCGGTGGTGTGGTGGTCACCGAGGCTGCTGCTGCGCAAGCCGGACTGGCTCAAGGAGCCGCCGGGTATCGACCGCAGCCCGGCGATGCGGTGGTACCCGATCGTCACCTTCTTCCAGGTGAGCGCCGATATGGCCGGCAACGTCACCGATTCGGTCGGGGTG
>CAYPTG010000200.1:0-4843 GCA_964413455.1 uncultured Mycobacterium sp.
GGTTCGGCGTCCTGGGCGCGCAGCGTCACGCCGGTGATGCGCACCTCGGGCACCGGCGTGCCCGCGGCCGGCACGGCACCGACGGCATCGGCCAGGAACGGCAGCGACAGCCCGGTGGTGTTGGCGGGGCGCAGCACACCGGTCACGTGGTCACCTCCCGTCGGCTCCGGTCGGTCACGCCGTCGCGCTGACCGGCTAGCTACCCTACCCAGGGTTGATGGTCGCGCTCCTCAACGCGGCCGCCGCCGCTGCGCTCAGGCAGCTTGCAGCGTCAGCGGCGGGCCGGGATCCGGGGAGAGCGGGACGTTCTCGCGTTGCATCAGCCAGCCGGCGATGTTGTGGAACAGCGGTGCCGCCGAACGTCCCGGGGTGCCGTCGGCATTGCGGGCCGGGGCGTCGAGCATGATGCCGATCACGTAGCGCGGATTATCGGCCGGCGCCATCCCGGCGAAGGTGATCCAGTAGACGCCGTCGTCGTAGTAGCAGCCGCAGGCCGGGTTGATCTGCTGGGCGGTACCGGTCTTGCCGGCCATCTGGTAGCCCTCGACGGCGGCGGCCGGCCCGGTGCCCTGCTGGATGCCGGTCGGATCCTGCTGGACGACGGCGCGCAGCATGTTGCGCACGGTGCGCGCGGTCTCCGGGGAGACCACCGTGATGCCGTCGGGCTGGGCCTCCTCGGTGCGGGTGCCGTCCGGGGCGATGGTGGCCTTGACGATGCGCGGCGGGATGCGCACACCGTCGTTGGCGATGGCCTGGTACATCCCGGCCATCTGCAGCAGCGTCATCGAAAGGCCTTGGCCGATAGGAAGATTAGAGAACGTGCTGCCCGACCACTGGTCGATGGGCGGCACCACTCCGGCGCTCTCCCCCGGCAGCCCGACGTTGGTGCGCTGGCCAAGGCCGAACTTGCCGAGCATCTCGTAGAACCGCTCGGGTCCGAGCCGCTGGGCCAGCATCAGGGTGCCCACGTTGGACGACTTCCCGAACACGCCGGTGGTGGTGTAGGGCGTCACCCCGTGCACCCAGGCGTCGCGGATGTTGACCCCGCCCATGTCGATCGAACCTGGCACCGAGAGCACCTCGTCGGGGTTGGACAGGCCGCCCTCGATCACCGAGGCGGCGGTGACGATCTTGTTCACCGAACCCGGCTCGAACGGGGAGGTGACCGGCAGGTTGCCGATCTGCCGGTCGGCCTGGCGCCCGATGTCCTGGCTGGGGTCGAAGGTGTTGTCGTTGGCCATCGCCAGCACCTCGCCGGTCTTGGCGTCCAGCACCACCGCCGAGGCGTTGCGGGCACCGGATGCGTCCTTGGCCAGCTGGACCTGCTGCTGAACGTAGAACTGGATGTCGTCGTCGAGGGTCAGCTGCACGGTGGCTCCGTCGACGGCCCGGTGCCGGTTGCGGTAGCTGCCCGGAATGACCACGCCGTCGGACCCACGGTCGTAGGTGACCGAGCCGTCGGTGCCGGCAAGTGTGGAGTCCATCGACTCCTCCAGACCGAGCAAACCGTGTCCGTCCCAATCGATTCCGCCGATCACATTGGCCGCCAGCGATCCGCCCGGATACTGCCGCAGATCTTGGCGCTCGGCACCCACCTCCGGGTACTTCTTGGTGATCGCGCCGGCGATACCGGGGTCGACGGCCCGGGCCAGATAGACGAAGGTCTCGTCGCTGCGCAGCTTCTTGAGCACGGTGGTGGCGTCCGGGGTGTCATTCAGTTTGTCCGCCACGTCCCTGGCGATTTCGGCCAGCCGCTCGTCGGGGTCCGGGGCGGACGACGACTTCAGCCGGGCTTCGGTGAGCTGCTTGCGGATCTTGGTGGGCTGGAAGGTCAGCGCCCGCGCTTCGGTGGTGAAGGACAGCTTGCCGAAATTGCGGTCGACGATCGCGCCGCGGATCGCCTTCTCGACATCGGTGACCTTCAGCTGGCCGGCCGCCTGGGCCCGCAGGCCGGCCGCCCTCGGCACCTGAAGGGTGAACAGCTGCACGGCGGCGACCAGCAGCGCGGCCAGGATCACCACGTTGCCGATCCGGTAGCGATAGACGAACGACGCACTGTCGGAACGGGTTTCGGCGACAGCACGCAGCCGCCGGGCGTTCGCGGCCCGGCCCTGGCCGGCGGTCACCGGCTGGCTGGAACCGCCGTTGATCCGGCGTTTGCGGTTAGCCGGTGTACGGGACGGCGGCCCGGCTGCACGTCTCACTGGACCTCCTCAACGGGACCTGCCGGGACGACCGCGTCGGGGGTCCACAGCGCCTCGAGCGCGGGCGGCTCGGGCGCGGGTGGCTCGGGCGCGGGTGGCTCGGGCGCGGGTGGCTCGGGCGCGGGTGGCCCCGCCGGCTGGGCCAAGTCGGTCACCATCCCCTCTACCGGGCCCTCCGCCGGCGCCGGGGCCAGCGGTAGCCCCGGGGCGGCCGGCTCGACGGCGGCAGGCGGTGGTGCAGCCTGTGATGGCAACGGTGCGGGCATCGGCGCGAGGGGTGCGAGTACCGGCGCGAGGGGTGCAAGTACCGGCGCGAGGGGCGCGGCCACGGCCGGCGGCGCCACCGGCACCAGCACCAGGCCATCGCCCCCATTGGCTCCGGCACCGCCGGGTTCCACGCTGCCCGGGACGGCTCCGGCGTTGAGCCGAGTGGGGATCTCAGGGTGCGAACCCGGCCTGCTCCCCGGGGGAACCGGTGCCGGCGGGGCGGGTGGCTTCTCGTCGGGCAACTTGAAGTTCAGCGGTGGCGGTGGCGCGCCTTCGGCCGGCTTGGGCTGGCCGATCACCACCCAGTTACCGGCCGGGTCCTGCACCAGGTGCGCGGTGTCCCGGGACGGGATCATGCCCAGATCGCGGGCCGCGTCGGCCAGCGCCGGGGCCGACTGCGCCTCCAGGACATCGCGCTCCAGGGCTTCTTTCTGCTCAGTCAGCGCATTGTTGAGCGTGCGGGCACTGCGTAGCTGATAGGAACGCTGCGCGGCGACGGTAGACAGCCACAACGTGATACCCAGACCCACCGCCAATGAACCGATAACCAGAACGACGAACGGGATTCTGGCCAGCAGCGCCCGCGGACTCAGATCGACGGTGGCCAGCCGGGCGATCAGCCGTTCACGCAGCGGTGTGCGGATCGCTTTGGGCGCCTTGGCTTTCCGCGCTTTGGCTCGCGCCTTGGCCTGGCTGGCGGTCTTCGGCCTGGCCGGCCGGTCTACCGGCCGCGGCACCGGCGCGGTCTGCGGACTCCGGCGCTGGCCGCGAGGTTCGCGGGGGCTGCGCGACCCGGTGTCAGCCCGCTGGCGAGCCGGGCGGGGCGGACCGTCACCGCGCCGGCGTTGGCGTGCGGCACCGTCGCCGCTGCGACGTTTGCGTTCGACGGCGGCACCGTGCGGACGGCGCGCCTGCTTCTGCCCGGCCTTCATGGCGCTGTCCTCTCGACGGCACGTTCGATGGCCCGCAACCGCACGGGTGCGCTGCGCGGGTTGTGCTCGATCTCGGCGGGCTGAGCACGCTCGGCCCCCCGGGTTAGCGCGGTGAATTCCGGTTCGTGTCCGGGCAGCTCCATCGGCAGGCCGGCCGGGGTGCGCGATGCCGTCGCCGCGGCGAACGCGGTCTTGACGATCCGGTCCTCCAGCGACTGGTAAGCCATCACCGCGATGCGCCCGCCGGGGCGCAGCGCGGCCAGCGCCGCGGGTAACGCGCTGCTCAGCGAGTCCAGTTCGGCGTTGACGGCGATCCGCAGCGCCTGGAAGGTGCGCTTGCCGGGATGCCCGCCGGTACGCCGGGCGGGGGCCGGAATGGCGTCATACAACGTCTCGACCAGCTGGCCTGTGCGGGTGTAGGGGGTTCGGGTGCGCCGCTCGACGATGAAGCCGGCGATCCGGGAGGCGAACTTCTCCTCGCCGAAGCGGCGCAGGATGTCGGTCAGCCGGCCGCGGTCGTAGGTGTTGAGGATGTCCGCGGCGGTCAGCTCGGCTTCGGTGTCCATCCGCATGTCCAGCGGCGCGTCCTGGGCGTAGGAGAAGCCCCGTTCCGGCCGGTCCAGTTGCATCGAGGAGACACCGAGGTCGAACAGCACGCCGTCCACCGAATTCGACGTCGGCAGGCCCGCCTGGCTCAGCGCCTCGGCCAGCCCGTCGTAGCGGGTGTGCACCAGGGTGACCCGGTCACCGAAACGACTCAGCCGCCCGCCGGCGGCCGCCAGCGCATCGGGGTCGCGGTCCAGACCGATCAGCCGCAGGCCGGGCAGTCGCTCAAGGAACCGTTCGGCATGCCCACCGGCGCCCAAGGTGGCATCGACGAGTACCGCCCCGGCGCCATCGGCCGCGGTGCGGGTAAGCGCGGGCGCCAGCAGCTCGACGCAGCGGTCCAGCAGCACCGGGATATGACCGTGCCGGGGGGTGGAATCGTCGGCCACGCGATGACCTCCGGATCGAAAGGGCCACACAGACTTTCGGCAGGGTGCGCCGGGATCGACCTGCCCGGGCCGGACCGGCCCGGCGACCGCCCCTGCGGCGAGGTCCCTGTCCGAGGTGCCGAACCTGGCGTTGGGGAAGTACGCCAGGGTCGGTTCGGGCAGAGGCCACGCCGCACGGGCAGTCCGGCTCACCGCGTTCACCGCGGGCCTAGATGATGTCGCTGAGGGCTTCATCGGCGGCCGCGGAGAAGTTCTCTTCGTGGGTCTCCTGGTAGGTCTGCCAGGCCTGTTCGTCCCAGATCTCCAGGAAGTCCACCGCCCCGATCACCACGCATTCCTTGCTGAGGTTGGCGTAGCGGCGGTGGTCGGCGGACAGGGTGATCCGGCCCTGCGAATCGGGATGCTGCTCGTCGGTGCTGGCGGCGAAGCTACGCATATAGGCACG
>CAYPTG010000201.1:0-2583 GCA_964413455.1 uncultured Mycobacterium sp.
CGAGCTGACCGGGCACACCCCGGTCGAACGCTACGGCTGCACCGAGACGCTGATCACCGTCAGCACCCGAGTCGACGGCGAACGCCGCCCCGGTTCGGTCGGCCTGCCGCTGCCCGGCATCCGGACCCGCCTGGTCGACGACGACGGTGCCCCGCTTCCGCACGACGGCGCGACCGTCGGCAGCCTGCAGGTGCAGTCCCCGACGATCTTCGACGGCTACCTCAACCGCCCGGACGCCACCGCCGGCGCGTTCGCGCCCGACGGCTGGTACCGCACCGGTGACGCCGCCGTCATCGGTGCCGACGGCATGCACCGCATCGTCGGCCGCGAGTCGATCGACATGATCAAGTCCGGCGGCTACCGGATCGGTGCCGGCGAGATCGAGACCGCCCTGCTGGGTCACCCGGGTGTCACCGAGGTTGCCGTGGTGGGTCTGCCCGACCCCGACCTCGGCCAGCGGATCGTCGCCTTCGTCGTCGGCAACGCCGCGCCGGGGGAGCTGATGAACTATGTGGCACAACAACTTTCAACCCACAAACGCCCCCGTGAGGTACGGCTGGTGGACTCCCTGCCCCGCAACGCGATGGGCAAGGTGCTCAAGAAAGAGTTGATGCACTAACCGCCGCCCGCCCCGCCCCCACCGCCCAAACCGACAATTGGGCGCGGTTTTGTGAGTGGAATGCGACATTTCGTCGAGTTGGGCGGTATGGCCCGCATGGCCAGCGCATCGACCTTCTCGACACAGATTCAGATAATATGAATTGCTATGAAGGAGATCACCGCATCGGAAGCCGCACGGAACTTCTCGGCCGTCCTTGATGCCATCGAACGAGGGGAGAGCCTTTTGGTGACCCGCTCCGGACGGCGTATCGCCTCGATCACCCCCGCTGCGCAAGCGAACGGAAAGGCTGTCAACGCTGTCCTGGCCCGCTGGTCCGACAGCGATTTGTTCGACGACGACTTCCTCCCGCAGATTGCTGAAACCCTGCGTGCCGCAGATCCTGAAAGCGACCGCGACCCGTGGAGCAAGTGATTGTCGATACCAATGTGCTTATCGGCATGGCCCGCGGTGACATCCGGTTGCCCGACGACCTCGACATCGCCATGCCGGCGATCGTCATCGCTGAGTTCCTCACCGGCGTCGAGCGCTCGCCCTCGAATCGTCAAGGCGCACAACGCGCTTTCCTCGATGACATCGTGGCCAGCCTCCCAGTAATCGACTACGACCGTACGGTCGCCGAGCATCACGCCGCGCTCCTGACCTTCACGGCCGACAAAGGCCAGCAACGAGGCCCGCACGACCTCATTATCGCCGCGACCGCCCGAGCCACAGGACGCACCTTGTTGACTACCGATCGGCGAGCGCGTTTCGAGACCCTTCCCGAGGTGCGGGTCCGATTTCCGGCATGATCTGGTGGCCCCTCACCCCCACGGATTGATGACCGGCACCGTCGCATCGAAGTGACGAATGTTGCGGGTGGCGACCGTGGCGTGCCGCGATATCGCGATGCCGGCGATCTGCACGTCACGGATCTCAACGGTCCGCCCCGCCCGCTGCTGATCGGCCGCGGCGACCCCTGCCGCCAGTGCTGCCATCTGGTCGAAAGGCTGCACCCGTCCGTCGAGGTCTTCGGCCAGCAGTTCGGAAAAGGCGGCGTTGAGCCGTTTACGTCGTCGTCCCGGCTCCAACAGGTCAATGCCAGTACGGATCTCGAAAACCGTTATCGCAGTGGTCCAAATTGATTCTGGCGGTTGACAATCCAGCCACTCCACCACGGCCGGTTCGGGCCTGTCGCGCATCAACGCAGAAAGCACGTTCGTGTCGAGCAGGATCACGAGTCGAACTGCGCCGGCCGGACGGGATGCCCCCGTAACTCCGCAATGTCTTCCGTCAGCCCTACCCCTTTGAAGCGCGAAGCGACCCGCGAGCCCAACCGCCGCGGCGGATGGTCCACATTGCGGACGGCGTTCCGCAAAATCTCGCGCACCTCTTCTTCGGTGCTGCGGCCGTGCCGACGCGCCAGGCGTTGGAGTTTGGCTTTTGTGTCGTCGTCGAGTTGACGAACAAGAATCTGCGCCATAGCGTGATGATATCACGCTAGCGTCAAGGGTTACCGGCCGCTCGGCGTCTTATCCACAGCCCGGACCACCGCCGTCGGCGCCATGCGTCTGGTGGCGGCATGCTGCGGGTGTGGACGCCGATGCGCCGGGGTGGTTGTGGCCGGAGATTCCACATGTCAGGACACCGGGGTACCGGCGCGTTGATGCCGACGGGGTGGCCCGGTCCCTCGTCTACCGCGACAGTGACGGGAGGCCGGAGCCGTTGCCGGAGTTGATGCGGATGCCCGGTCATGTGTTGTTCGGGTGGCGCGATGATGACGAGGTGCACAGCCCGTACGCCCGCCGAGGTCACCGCTGGGATTCCTTGCGGCACAACGTCACTGTGTTTCCGAAATCCTGGACCGATCAGCAGATAGCCGACGCCGTTTGCGAGACGATCGAATCGCCCACGCACTACATGCTTGCCTATGACACGGCCAGGGTAGTGCGACGCAACGTCAATGGGGTACTCATCGAGGCGCA
>CAYPTG010000201.1:2593-4809 GCA_964413455.1 uncultured Mycobacterium sp.
GTTGACGGAGTTCCGCGGGCGGAAAGTCTGCAGGCGTACCCTATGAGAGGCAAAGGGGTTCGCACTATCAAGCCGAGCGGCAAGCCGGGGCCGGTTAAGCATCCCCATCGCGGCGACAGGAAGTTTCGGGAGGTGCGGCCGTGTGACGGATGAAGAGATCAGGGCGTTGTTCGAGGACTTCCGCACCGCCCTGGAATCGAAGCTCAGCGACTTCGAGTTCGACGTCGAGCGTCTCTTTGACCACGGCGAGTACGAGGCGGCGATCCTGCAAGCGCTCATGACGTCCGGATATGAGGGCGTGCCGGTCCCCGACGAGCTAATCGACCGGGCTGCTCAGCTGTTTCGACGGGGCGCCGAACACGAGCTGTTCGTGATCGCCGTCAACAGGATTCGGAACAACGCCGCCGCAACCGCGTGATGTGACGCCCCCGCACGCCCCAGCTACTTCTCACTGCAAACATTTTCTCCGTGTTGCCGGCGCGGTAGCAAATGAAAACCCAGGCCATATCCTCCGGCTGACCCCGGAATTCAAGGCCCACAGGCCGGACGCCGTCCCCGTCGCCTCGCAATAACCAGGCAAAAGTCTAAAAAGTTTTCTGGCAAATACCCGTGACATAGCCCACTGTGGTCTGAGACACTCCGAATACTGTGTCCAGTACCGGGGTCCGGTGCTTCGTCGGGGAGGTCCGGGGGAATGGCTGCGTCTGCACACAACAAGGGTCGGTCGAAGAACCCGCCAAACAAGAAGCGCTCAGCCGCGAAATCCAAACCGGTACGGCCGATTTCGGCCGCCGCTGCCGCCCCGACCCTCCCGGATCCGACGGGCGGATACGCCCGCTATGTGGGACGGGTCGGCGCCCTGGCGGTGGCCCTCGGCGTCGGTGCGGCGGTGGCCTGGACGCCGGCCGCCTTCGCCGACACCCGCGGTTCGGGCGGGTCGACGGGTTCGGACTCCAGTTCGTCGTCGTCCGACGGCGCGTCGACGTCGAGCACCCGCGGTAGTCGCGCCCAGCGCGGCGGCGCGGTCGACGCACCCCCGGCTCCCGCTCCCGAACCGGCCCTGGAAATCCCCGAAATCCCGCTGATCGAGCTCCCGGTCGTCGAGGCCCCGGCCCCGGTTGTCGACGCCCCCGCCCCAGAAGTCGTTCAAACCCCTGAAGCTCCCATACCGGCGACCCCCGTGCCGGCGGTTGAGGCTCCTGCACCGGTACCCCCAACGCCGGTGCAGGAAGCCTCGCCGGTTGCCGGTGCTCAGGCCCCCGCGGCCCAAGATGCCCCGCAGGCCCCGGAAACCCAAGCCCCCAACCGTGGCGCTTCGGCTGGCAACGCCGGTTCCTCCGGCGTCGGCGGTGCGGATTCGGTGCGCCCGCGCCGCGGCACCATCCCGACCGCCGCCGGCGACGACGTCCCGTCCGCCCCGGCCACCAGCGCTGACGCCCCCGCAGCCCGCGCGCCTGAGCTCACCGGCGCATCCGATGCCCCCCAGTCCCCGCAAGCCGACGCCCCGCAAACCCAGCAAGCCCAGCAAACGCCGTCGGTCAACAGCGTCCCGGCGGCCGCCGCGGCTCAAGCCTCGGCCGGTGTGCAGGCCGCGGCCTCTGCCCCGGTGATGACGGCCGCCCCGAAGGCCACCGGCGTGCTGGCGATGGCCGAATCGTTGTGGTCGTGGCTGACCGGTGCGGGCACCGGCGAGGTGCCCGGGGCGGCGCCGTTGATGTGGACCGCGGCGGCGTTCACCCGCCGGGAACTGTCCGGCAAGTCGGGGACCGCATCGGCGGCGGCCACCACCACCAGCGGCGAGCCCCTCGACGTCGCTTCCCCTGCGGCCAACAGCACCAAACTCGGCGCCGCCGCCAAGCTCAGCGCCAACCCGATCGCTGATTTCATCCGGATTTTCATCGGCAACGGCACCGCCGAAAACCCGAACGCTGGCCTGCTGATCGGCAACGGCTATTCCTGGACCGCCGAGACCTGCAACCAGGGCGTGGCCTGCAACGGCGGCCAGGCCGGCCTGCTGTGGGGATCCGGCGGCAGCGGATTTAACGGCGGGGCCGGCGGTGCGGCGTTCTTGATCGGCTCCGGCGGTGCCGGCGGGGCCGGGGTCGCGGGAGTCAACGGCGGTAAGGGCGGCAACGGCGGGTACGCCGGGGCGCTCTTCGGCAACGGCGGCAACGGCGGTGACGGCGCAAACACCAGCGCTGCCAATGGAATTGGCG